>CAZOTB010000012.1:0-58883 GCA_964582645.1 uncultured Verrucomicrobiota bacterium
AGGCGCCGCGGCACGCCCTCGCCGTCGAGGCAGCGATGATCGCGTACGCAAAAAGCCTCGGCGAGAACGAACCACTGTGGGGAACGACCGGGCTGCTCCACGATTTCGATTACGAGAAAAACCCGACCATCGAGACGCATGTGTTCGCTGGCATTCCCGTGCTCGCCGAGCGGGGTTATCCCGCGCCGATGCTCGACGCCATCATGGGCCACGCCGACTACTTCGGGCTGCCGCGTCAGACGCCGCTCGCGAAGACGTTGTTCGCGGTGGACGAGCTCTGCGGCTTGCTCACGGCCGTCGCGTACGTGCGACCAACGAAATCACTGGCGGGAATCGAGTTCGCCTCCATCAACAAGAAGCTCAAGGATAAGGCCTTCGCTCGCGCTGTAAGTCGCGAGGACATCACCAAAGGAGCGCAGGAGTTGGGCGTGGATTTTCAGCAGCACGTGATGTTGGTCGCGGGCGCGCTGCAGCCGATTCTCGTATGAACCGCGCCATTGACCAGATCGAGTTTCGCTGCGCGGCAGACCTTGCAATGCTCGCTCCTGATAGCCGGGATGCCATCGTGATCAGCACCCGCTTTTCTCCTGCTGCAAGACGATGTGCGTCGCCGCCGCGCGATCTTCGCCTGAGCAAGAGCTCGGTGTTGCTTCTCCGGGAGGCCGGTCGCGCGCTTCGCTTCGGCGGGTTGCTGTTCGTGTACGGCGCGCCCCGCGAACTCGCCCTCTGGGGACAACATCTGGATTCGCTGCGCGACGACGCGATGCAGATGGTCTTCAAGTACTGGATCGCGCTCGACCTCGATGACGCGCCCCGTGGAGCGACTCTGAAGCCGACACACCTTGGGTTGCTGCTGTTCTACAAGGAGAAGCCGGTCGGGCGGACGCCGGTGAAGTATTCGTTGAACACAAAGAGTGTTCGCGTCCCGCACGCCTACTGCGCCGCGTGCAACCTCAACGTCAAAGACTGGGGCGGCAAAAAGCACCTGATGAACCCGCAAGGCACCGCGTTGTCGGATGTGTGGCGCGATCTGCCGCGAATGGCGATCCGCGACTCGGTGGTTCCCGAACCCGTGATGAACCGCATCCGGAAATTGTCGCAGCGCGAAGGCCGGAGCTGCTTGCACATCGTGCAACACTCCAGTGGCGTCGTAGCCAGGAGCGTGAGCGAGCGGAGCACGCCACTCGCTGACGCTCGCGGCTGCGAACTCGATGCCATCGAGCACGACAAAGTCTATCAAGCCGACTGCGTCGCGTTCCTCAATCGAGTGGCGGAGTTGCATCCGGATGGCCTGTTCGACCTCGCGTTCGCTGATCCGCCATACAACCTCGACAAGAGCTACGACGCCTACGAAGACGCGCTCGCCGACCAGCATTATCTCGAATGGTGCAATCAATGGCTCGACGGAATGGCGCGGACGTTGAAACCCGGCGGCAGCTTGCTCGTGCTCAATCTGCCGAAATGGGCAATGCATCATGCCGCATTCCTCAACGCCCGCCTCGAGTTCCGTCATTGGATCGCTTGGGATGCCCTCTCCGATCCACGCGGCAAACTGATGCCGGCCCATTACGCGTTGCTGTACTACACAAAGCCGGGAGGCAAGCCGGTGTTCCGCTACGCAAACCGCGAGGGAGTCCAGCAGCCGGATGCGCCAAAGTATTGTCTCCGCGCCAAGTGCATCAAGGACCGGAAAGCACGCGGCGATGCCGACAAAGTCGAGCTTGCCGACGTCTGGTTCGACATCCATCGCATCCGCCACAAGCGGGATCGCGACGCCCACCCGTGTCAGTTGCCGGAGAAGTTGATGGAACGCATCATCAAGCTGACCACCAACCCGGGCGGCCTCGTGTTCGATCCGTTTTGTGGCGCTGGCACCACGGCGATCGCCGCCACCAAGCTGGGACGGCACTACGTGACGGTGGACACCGATCCCAAGTACGTCCGCATCACGACCGAGAAGCTGGCGGAGATGCGCAAGCACGCGGATCTGTTTGGCGAGCTTGTCGTCCCGCGCGTGAGCGTGGTCAGGCCCAAACGGACTGCTTCCAAGAAAGCCATCGAACAGTATTTGCAGTCCTTCGCCGCGCGCCTGGGACGCGTTCCGACCGAGGCGGAGGTTGCGGCCGCGCACCCGACGTTGTTGCAGCAGATCGATGCGATCTACCCGACCCGCAGCGCTGCGTTCAAGCGGAGTAAGTTGGCGTTACAGGCAGGGGCAGGCGCTGTGGCGACCACGAACTGAAGGGCAGGCTTGCACGGTCGCGCTTTGGGGAAGCGCTCCTACAATCCGGGTTTGAGGAACGCCTCGACTACCTTCACCGGTTGCTTCGAGGCACTCACAAGCCGGTAGTTCCGCGCGGCGGCGGGGATGACGAAGGTTTCAGCAAAATGAAACTGTCGCTGCATCCCATCGGAAGTCTCGACGACCACTCCGTCTCCCTCCACCACGTTCAGGACGTGGCAGGAACCGTTGGTGGAAACATCCACTGCTTCGCGGATTTTGAAGCGATGCACGTCGTAGAAATGCTCGGCATGAGTTGGCAGATGCTCCAATTGCCAGCCATCGCCCTGGGCAATGACTCGCGGCCGGGAGATCAATTCTTCCGCAACGCTCCTGCCTGCACGATCGAAGCGCAGATTCTCAAATGCACGCGCGATATTGAGCGGACGCGGTCTGCCTTCGAGGTCGAGTCGCATCCAGTCGTACATCTTGAACGTGAAGATGTAGGGAGTGGCGCTGATCTCAAGCACGAGATTGTGGGCGCCGGAGCAATGGACCGTGCCGTTGGGTATCAGGAACAGGTCGTGGCGGTTCGAGGGATGACGCTGGACGAATGAATCCATCGCCACCGCCGTTCCATCGCGTGAACTGCACTCGAGTTCACGGCGAAACTCGTTCGGGACGGTCCCGTCCTGAAACCCGAGATACACCTGCGCGCCGGGTTTGCAGTCGAAAATGTAGTAGGTTTCGTCCTGCGTGAAGCGTTCGCCGAACCGCTCGCGGATGTATGCGGGCCGCGGATGGCATTGCACGGAGAGGTTGCCGCCGTCGAACGTGTCGAGATAGTCGAATCGGATCGGGAATTCGCAGCCAAAGCGTTCGGCACTGTCGCCGAGCACGGCCCCGGCATCGTGGAACATCAGGAAATCGAACGAGACCTCCAGCCGGAGACCGTTCCCCTCGAGGATGAATCCGTTCTCTGGCGCGATCAATTCGAACGACCAAGCGTAGTTCGGCGCCGACGTCGAGAGACCGGGGAAGCGATCCTTCATCCACTGTCCGCCCCACGGCCCCGGCTCGAACCAGGGACGGACGCGAACAACATTGCGGCTCATGGCGGCGAGCGTGAGTCGCAGTTCGGGGCCGGGCATCCACGTCGGATCGTCCGGCCGTTGCTCATCCACGATCCAGTCCATGCGGGGCAACAACGCTGCCTTGTGCTGGTTCAAAGCGATCCAGTCCACAAAGTAGAACCGTTTGTACAGGGCCTTGGGCTCGGAGTGACTGCGCGCTCCGAGATTTCGGATGCTGCCCATGCGCGCGCGATACTGGATTTCGTTCTTCGGCAGGTCCACGTACACCAACGCGCCGTCCCAAGCCGCCAACGCCGCGCCGCAGCCGTACACAATCGAAAGCGCGGCGTGCGGATCGGGACGCAACTGAGTGAGTTTGTCGGCGACGAAGAAGTCCGCCAGCGTGCCGCGGAACCGCGTTCCGAACAACGGATCGTCTCCGCCCAGAAACGGTTCAGCCAGGCGCGCAATCTCAGCGTCGGGTCGAAGTGCTTGCTCGACATTCACCCACGCCGTCTGCACGCCCAGCCGCTGGAGCGCGGCATCGAGTTGAGCGCGGAAGTTTTCCCAGAAGACGCCGCCGTACCCATCCACGGTCACGCGGCGATGGCGTAGGAGTTGGATTGCCAATGAATCGTACCCGCGCTGAATCGAACGCGATCCAACCGGGAAGCCCGGGTAGATGTTGTAGCATCCTTCGGACGGCGGACGCACCTCTGCCGGCAGCACTACTTGTTCGGATTTGCGCCAGGTCTCGGGCCGCTGCATCTCTATTCCCCGCGATCCGGGCGCGCGTAATCATCGTCGTAGCGGACGATGTCGTCCTGTTGCCAGCCGCCGAACGCAACCTCGAGCACGCGGACGACTCCTTTCCGGCTGCTGAGCCGGTGCCGGGTGCGAGCGGGAATCCACAACTCGTCTCCGGACCTGGGTCGGAGGACCTTCCTGCCGATCTGCACCACCGCTCCTTCGTCGAGCACGATCCACAACTCGGCACGGCGACGATGCGATTGAAGACTGAGACGTTGTCCCTCGCGCACCGACATCAGGCTGACCGTCACAGGCTGGTTGTGGGCGAATTGACGAAAGCTCCCCCAAGGTCGCACCACCTCGCTGACCTTCGGGCGACGGGACACGGCTCGATGGTTTTGTGCGCGGGACGGAGCCATGTCAGGAATGCACCTTCCCGCCGTCCACGATGATGTTCTGTCCCGTGATGGCGCGCGACAGCGACGACAACAGAAACAGCGTCGCGGGCGTCACGTCCTGCTCGGTCAGCAACCGCTTCAAACACTGGTCGGCGATGAGTTGCCGCTTGTCGCGCGCCGTCACGTGCTCGCGCAGTTGTTTACGCGTCATGATCCAGCCGGGGGAGAGCGTGTTGACGCGGATGCCGAGCGGGCCGAGTTCGCGGGCGAGCGAGCGGGTGAACCCAATGATCCCCGACTTGGAGGCGTTATAGACCGTGAACGGAGACAGGCCGAGCATGTAGTTGGTGGTAGAGATGTTGACGATGGCTCTGCCTTCCCCCCGCTTCAAGTACCTGAGAGCCGCCTGCGAGACGACGAAATACGAGCGCAGATTGATGGCGATGAGCCGGTCGAAGTCCGCCAGCGTCGCCTTCGAAAACGGGATGCGCGGATCGTTGGCGGCGTTGTTAACCAGGTAATCAATCCGCCCGTGGAAGGACCCGGCAGTCTTCACGAACGCAGCCGACGCCTTCGCATCTTGCAGATCGCACGCAATGAAATGGGCGCGCCTGCCGAACGCCTTCGTCACCGCCCGCCCTTTGCGCGGGTCGCGTCCGCAGAAGAACACGTGAGCGCCCTGCGCTGCGAGCGCGCCGACCAGGTCGCGGCCCAGTCCGTCAGTGCCGCCGGTGACAACGGCCACGCGTCCCGCAAACTCGCGTCCCGATTCTGCGAAGAGATTCATTACTCAAAGACGAGCTTTGCGCCGATGCGGTTGAACGGCGTCAAATCGCGTGCGCGTTGGACGATCAGTCGGCCCAGCACCGAGTCGTCGGCCAGTCCGCAGATGTCGCGGACGGCTGCCTTGAGTCCGCGTTCACGGAGAATCTGCTGCACGCGGCGCGTGCCGTCATCAGTGCTACCGTTGTAGTGAAATCCCGCCGCGATCGCGAGGGCAAGGTTTACCGGCTCGACGCCGTGTTTGACCGCGAGGTTGGCCGGTCCCACCAGCCGATCCGTGGCCGAAAGCTTGCGCTGCGTGTCTCGCCCGTTGCGTTCGATGGGATCCACAAGTTTCCTGTCTTGATACTTGGTCAAGGCGAGGTTCTGCAGGTCTTCCTGTTCGCGGTCATTGAAGCCGTATTCTCGGACCAACCCCGCTTTCGCTTCGGCATACACGCCGCGTGTGACTGCAAGGATCTCGGCGTCATTGGCCGCTTCGAACAACATCTTGTAGCCCTTGAGATACCCGAGATAGGAGATAGCCGCGTTCGAGCAGTTGTACGTGTACACCTTGCGAATCAACTCGTGCTGAAAATTGCTCCGCAGTTTCAACCCCTCACACTCCGGGGGCGGGCCGCGAAATGCGTCCCGGTCACAAGGCAACACCCACCAGTCCTGCACCTGCAATGCGAGCGGGTTTGCGCGCTTCATCTGCTCGTCTGGATCAATGCACGAGCGCAAGACCTGCGTCTCGGCGATCCCGAGTTTGGCATTGGCCCATTGACGGAACGCCTCGCTGGTTACACTTCCAAGAATCGCGCGTCGGAGAATCGCGGCGGGGTCCTTGTAGTTTTCGCAGATGATCACGTTTGCTTCCCGCTTGTCGCCATCCTCGAAGCGCCGCAGCAGACCGTTACCGAGAAGTGCGCCAACAGAATCGAGGTTCGGGCCGCCGACGGCGGTGGCGAACAGATCATGCTCGCGAACCGCCGCCGCCACTTCGTCGCTAGCAGAGGAGAGGATCGCGCGCGCGATGGGAATTGTCTCGTTCTTGTCGGGCGCGCCCAGAACAAAGAGCGGGTAGCTGCGCGCGACGTTCAGTTGCGCCACAACGGTCGGGACCGGATCCACAAACGTGAGCGCGTACCCGCTTCGATGAAACAGGTGTCCGATGAACCCGCGTCCAATTTTGCCCGCTCCGAAGATCAAGATTCGCTTTGCCATTCCAGTTCTCCCGAGGTTCAGACGGGGTGTGGTCGGTGAGGTATCATGGCGAATCTGCCAAGCAGTTGGATGGTTCACGCCCACGTGAGCAAACGCGCGCACCAGGCAGTTCTGCCATCATCGGGCGAGGGATGTTCGGCTTGAATCCGAACAGCGCCCGCCCTTCGCGGATGCAACGACGCAGATGGCTCCAACGTGGAATCACAAGAATCTCTCGATGTCCCGCTTGCCTTTACCCGCAGTTGACCAGCATCGTCAATGTCAATGCTTCTTCGTGTTGCAGACATCCGGACTTGATTTGAGCGAAGGCGAGTTCTGATCGCGGACTGAGTTCGCGAGCAGATGCCGGTATCTACTCGACCCGTTCGGAAGCGGGGATGTGCACCTGGAACATCGCAGGCCGACCGTAGCCGGAGCGGCCCTTCTCGGGTTCGCAGAAAACTCCGTTGACGTAGAAGAACAACGATTCGCCCTTGGCGTCGAGCGCAAGGCCGTATGTCCCGCCTGCGCTGTAGCCGTATTCGTTGCGGAAGAACGGCTCGAGGAACGCGATCACCTTTCGCTTGCCGGTAGTGATGTCGTACTGGATGACAGGCAACCCGTAAATCCACGCCTGCGTGTCGGAGCCGGGCACGTAGTAGAGGTAGCGTTTGCCGGGACTGATGCAGAGGTCGTAAGTGTAACAACCGCCGAGCCAGTTCGCGCCGAACCATTCGACCTTCTCTGTCGCGGGATCGAACGTAAACAGCGCGCCCGTGCTGGAGAAACACCAGAAGCGGCCTTTCGCATCCTTCTGCCGGGTCGCCGTGGCGAGTGCGCCGATGCCGCCGTCGGGTGTGAGCGCAGGCACGGAAACCTTGAGTCGCGTGAACCGGTTGTAGAGGCGCTCGTATTTCACAAAGTAGTGCGGCATCATCGCGGTGCGATCGTAGTAGAGCCAACCTTCAGGCGTGACGGTGCCGTAAACGATGCCGCTGTCCGGGTCAACGAAGAGGGAGTGCGAATAGAACTTCCCGATGCCGGGCGGAAGGTAGCCACCGAACAGCATGCGCCGCTCTTTGGTGTCGTACGCAATGATCGCGTCGCCGGCCGTGTTGGAGCCCACCAGCAATCCGCGCTTCGAATCCCAGACGTGATGGGGGTAGGTTTGCCCTTCGAGTGGGCACCCGAGATTTTCGGTCTTGCCCGTCCTGGTGTCGTGGCGCAGAAGCCAGCTGCCGCGATACTTCGGGTTGAAATCCTCGGGACGCGGATCGGGCGAAGCGTACGTCAGCAGCCACATCTCGCCATCAGGACCGACGGTCGGGTTGCCATGCAGCTTACCGTCTCCCCAATCGTCGTCTCCCCACCCGATGACCTGCTTTGCCGAGAGCGCGATGGACTGTTTCTTCGTCGCGGGATCGTATTGGACGATCACCGCCTCCGCGCCGTGGGCGATGTGGTTGCCGAGGGCGAAGTAGAATGCGCCGTCCGGTCCGAGCTCGACCTCGCCCCAACCGCCCCACACGGGGCGCTCGCCCTCCTTCTTGGCTTTACCGAGGTAGCGCGGTTCGAGGTTCTGCACGATGCCGAAGTCAATCGCAGGCGCCGCCTTCGCGATCTCGAAGTCCATCGGCACGTTGTTGTCGGGGTAGTAATCGGGGAGCTCGAGGAACTTGGCAGATTCATGTCGGAGCATCTCGGCGGAGAAACGGATGTTCTTCCTGTCGTACTTCTCCTCCCACTGTTTCTGAGGCTCGACGCCGACGAGATCGTAGAACGCCTCGCTCGACCATTGTTTGGGCGGCTTCTTCTCCGCCGCGAAGACGAACATCGAGGAACAACCGACCAAACCCGAGATCACGGCAGCAACCCATCGCTCAAGGCTCATGAGCGCGGATTGTGAGGCGGCACCTGCAATCCGTCAATCACGGCGTGCTGGCCGCCGGGCACACGCCGCCCGTTGGTGCGGTGGCCGTGGTCAGCGCCCGCGGCTGCAACCGCAGCCGGGCATTTGCATTGTCATTCGACCGCTTCATGACTACTAGGGAAAGGAGCACCGACCAAAGGAACGATTATCAAGACGCCGGAAAATGCATCATCAGCCTCGCCGTCTTCATGCTGTTGCGATGGCGGACCTTCCCAGGTCGGGTCCGACGCGCCCATGCTGATGAAAGCGGCGCCGGATCCCTACTTCTGCGGGATCAAGATGAACGAGACGCCTCCGCCGAAGTGGATCCTGTGGGGACATCTGAGCAACAAAGGGCCGTCGCCCGCGCCGACGCTCATCCACGTGGGCAGCGACATCATGAACATGCTCGCCCGCGAAGACTTCAACAAGGTCGGCTTCATCCTGCAACGGTACGGTTATCAGTGCGTGGCTCTCGATGGTCCCTGCTATGGGTTCGATTTGAAGCCGGGTGAGAAGGAGGGCCTGCCCGGCTGGCGGGAACGAATCGAGAAAGGCGAGCCCTTCATCGAGGACTTTGCCGCAAGGACGTCGCACCTGCTCGACCATCTCATCAAGGAGGGATACACCGATCCCAACCGGGTCGTTGTCAGCGGGTCATGCCGGGGCGGGTTTCTCGCCTTGCACTGGGCTGCACGCGAGCCGCGCGTCAAATGTGTTCTGGCGTTCACGCCCCTGACCGACCCGCGCGTGGTCAGGGAATTTGCCGGCATGGAAAACCACCCCGCGCTCGGTGCAATGGCGATCCACAATCACGTGGACAAGCTCGCCGACCGCGCCGTCTGGTCATGTCTTGGAAACGCCGATGACCGCGTCGGCACTGATAGTTGTCTCGCGTTCATGCGCAAACTGATGGACGCTGCGATTGCACGGAACCAATCCCGTGCCGGCGCGGACAAAAACAAACCGGCCAACGTGGAGTTCCATCTCTCGTCCGTGGTCGGCCATTCCACGTACGCTCTCGCGCACGAGGAAGCCGCTACATGGGTCCTTGCGCAGATGGGGAAGGCGTGAGAATACGACGGCTCGTCTGCTGTCCGGCCCTCGCTCTTGCCGGTGCAGGATTGCTTCTCATTGCAAGCTCGTGCCAGCACCCGGTGCAATCCGGTGCCGCGTCTGACCGTTTTGCCAAGTTCCCGGCCATCGGACAGTACCGGGCGGGCGAACGCTCGGCTGCCTTCATCACCTCGGATGGCGTCACGAACGTAATCCGTCCCAAGTGGACGCGCGCGATGGGCGACCTCGGCGGCTGGCCGATCCTGTATCGCTTCAAAGGGAAGATTTACCTGCAGTACCCGCACGTGGACGCGCATCGCGGCAACCGCCTCGAGGCGACGGGTGATCAGATTCAGTATGTCAGCTCGGGCGAAGGCAAGAGTTGGGTCAGGCTCGAACCGCCGGTGCCCAAGGCGAACGACGTCCTGACGACGGACAACACCCTCCTCTTCTTTCGCCAAAAGGAAGGTATGGGCACGCGGCTCACGGCACCTGTCCCATGGCTCGTCTCAGCCGCTCGTAGCGCTCCACGCTGAGATAGCGTTCCAGTCTTCGGCGCGCGGCGCCATTCAGTTGCTCGAGGGCGGCATCGTAGTCGGCCCGGGTCAACTGTTTCGCCTGAAGCTGCTTGTGCAGCTCCTGCTGCTCTTTTTGGTGCTCCTTGATCCGCTGATACACGAAGTCCATCTGCTCCCGGCTCAAACCGTTGGGGCGGCCAAACAGAGTCACCTGATTGTAGGCCCAATCGTTCTGCTTGTCGTATTCTGCCTGCCGTTCCGGGCCGAGCAGCGCGGCGAGTTGTTCCTTGTACTTTTGATCGGCCGCCTGACGCTGCGTGGCGGCGTCCTTGTGATCGAGTTCCCCGCGTTGCTGCAATGCCGACAAGCGCGTCTGTTCCTGGCGGAGCGTTCGCAGCAGCTCGCTGATTTGCGCGTACTCCTCGTCGCTGACGGGTGTCGCGGCCAACTGCCGACGCAGCCGTTGCATCTGCCAGTCGGTCTCGGCCCGAATCTGCGCGGCGACATCGGCACCGAGCACGCCGTTCATTTTTTCCTGATACGCCTTCTCGAACTCAGCCCGTTTGTCCGCGTAGTCGGCCGGGTTCAGTCCCTTGGCGCGGAGTTCATCCTCCCATTCTTTGATTCGCTCTTCCTGCGCCTTGCGAAGATCGAAGTACTTCTCGACCGCCTCGCGGGGGACCGCGCCCGACTCGATGAGCTGCTTCAACTGAAAATCGTGTTCGAGCTGGAACCGCCGAAAGCCGTCTTTGCCCAGCAGGACTTTGAGCGTGGCTTCGTTCTCGGCCTGGAGACGACGTTGTTGCAGGTCGAAGTCGTCCTGCGTCAACTCGCCGGTGTTGAGTTTCCACTGCAACGCCACGGTGTCTTCGATGCCGCGGAAGAAAATCTCCGCCACGATCAACGTCGCGATGGTGTCCTCGCTCAACCCCGCCGCGCGGAGCCTGCTGATGAACTCGGGGTAATCCTCGACCTCGATGGTGTTCGCCCGGGAGGCACTCGTGCCTTTGTGTTTCGCGATGGCAACGCCGGGAGCGTTCGTGCCAAATGCGCCATCGGCTGCCGGACGCAACAATCCCTGGGAAGACACTGAAGAGGACGATGCCGTGGCGGGAGGTTCACTCGCGCGAGGGGGCCTGGAGGCGAGTGCGAAGACGAGGACGACGTTGGCGATCACGGAGAACGCCAGAAGCCATTTCATTCTCACGAATGGATTCTAGCCGGAGAGCGCCGGTAGCACAACGAAAGTTCGAGTCCGGTCCGAGTTCGCGTACGTCTCAGTGCTTGCGCCGTCGCTCGGGGCAAACCCCGGACAGCCTGAAGGCTGAACTCTGAACGCTCTTTCGCATGCAGATGCGTTCAGAGTTCACACTTCAGCGTGCCGGCACTCAGATCTTCCCGGACTGCGCCAGTTCGGCCATCAACTTCTTCTGATATGCCTCGATCGCCTGATCGTCCGGCTTGGCGGCCGCGGAGTCATAGACTATCCCAATCGCGCGACGAGTGCGGTCGCTGCGGTTCGGGTCGGCACGATGGATCGTCATGCAATGATGCGCGAGCAAATCGCCCGGCTGCGCCGTCATGGCAACCTCGTTCTTGAGATCGTCGGGCGTGCCGAAGTCGGTGATCCCCTGCGAGAAGCCGAGCACTTTGGTGCGTTGGTGCGGACGCATCGGCTTGAGGTGCGAGCCGGGCACGTACCGGACGCAGCCGTTCTCGGTGTCCACGCGATCGAGCGCGAGCCAGAGCGTGAGTGCTTCCATCGGGTTGAGCATGAAATAGAAACCGTCCTGGTGCGGCGGTGTTTGTTCGCCGATGCGCGGCGGTTTGTTGAACATCGCGAGGTTCGCGCCCACCACCGGCCCGTCCAGCAGCAACTCGCACAGCTTCACGATACGCTCGTTCTCATACATCTTGCGAAAGAAGGCGTCGTGCTTGTCCATGTTCTTGGCGTACTTCAGCGTATCGGGCTGACCCTTGACTTCGTAGAATGCCTCCTCGGCCGGGAGCGTGGGGATCACATCGCGCAGGTACCGGGCGAGGTGTTGCTCGATCTCCTGCATCTCGTTCGGACTGTAGAATCCGCGCAAGACCACGAAGCCATCGCGGCGAAAGTCTGCGCGCACTTTCTGAGGGTTGTACTCCGAGCTCATGGGGATGAGCGTTAGCAGAGGTGGGTTTGGAACTCAACCCGAGACGCGCCGGCAGCGAAGCCACCAGATGATCTGCGTGGCGACCAGCCCGCACAGGGCAAGCGCCGCCGCCACCCACAGCGCGCCAACACCTCTGTTCCCGACCAGTTTCGCACCGTAACCGCCGAGCGCGGGGCCGACGGTCATGCCCAAACCGACGATCGCTTCGTGAATGCCCGCGTTGCGCGCCCGCGTGTCCGGTCGTTCCATGCTGTAGAGGAGGTTCATCAAGAATGACTGCGCGATCGTCACGCCGACCAGGCACAAGCCGATCCGAAACATCCACGTGCGTGCGACACCCGACATCTCGATCGTAGCCGATCCGCACAGCAGGACGGTTGCGACGAGCAACACCAATGCGGTAGCCCACAACGGCCAGCGTTTGTGCACCCACCCGCCCCAGTATCCAAACACACAGAAGAACACCACCTGTGCGAGCGGTTGGAGAGCGATCACCCGCGAAGTCAGCGAGGTGGTTTCCTGCATTTCCTGCGACACCATCAACGGCACAAACGAGAACGTGATTCCAGCGACACAGAACACAAAGAAAAAGAGCGTGCGCGTTGCCGGCAGGAACGATTCCCCTCCGTGCAAAGATTCCGACGGCGTTGGAGCGGGCGCGTAACCGCGCTCCAACTCCCCGCTCTTCTCGATCCACGCGAGCAACGCCATGCAGGCCAGCACTGTCACCCCTGCCGCGAGGAATGGCAGCCGCAATCGCAGGAACGGGTATCCCAGGTCCACGTCCACCAAGGCCGTGCCCTGCCATGATCCGACAACATCACCCGCCGTGAAGCCGAGACAGTAGTGCATCATGCTGCGGAGCAAGCCCCCGGCGTGCTGTTGACTGGAGAACATGCATTCCCACGAGGTCCAGAACAGTGCCAGCACCACCGACAACGCCGCCACCAATACGAACAGCAGCGGGATATTCGGGACAAACGAGCACAGCGCCGTGCTTGCGGCCAGGGTCGGCAACGACATCCACAGCACGCGTCGGTAGCCGAAGCGCACCACGAAGCTGTGCAGCGACAGACTCCCGGCCGCATAAAACAACGAACTGCATCCGATCAGCAATCCGACGGTTTCATACGCGCCGCCAAGTTTGACGACAAGAAACGGAAGCGCGATCAGCCATTGGATAAAGGCCACCGCCACGAGCACTGCGACAAGTTGCATCCGCTTCATGCGAGCCGCGGATGATGGGTATGAGCCGAGGACGGGTCAATTCAATACGCTGCCGGGTGACTCCGCTTCGTGCAGAACACGTTCGGTGCGTGGAACGAGGTACCCACCCTCGCCGCGCGAATTCGGTCTCCGATGCGCCCGCGCCTGGTTCGATAGACCGAATAACCGTACGCCTCAATTTTCGCGATGAGATCGCGGCTGGTCTCGCGCGCGTGCCGGAGATCCTTGGGCGAGATCTCGATCAACAAGTCAGGCGAGAGGGTCTGGAACACGCGCGCGCCGCCTTCGAGCAGAAACGGTTCTGCTCCCTGGATGTCCACTTTCATCAGATCAATGCGACGAACTCCCTCGCGAGCCACGAAGTCATCGAGCCGCATCGTTTCGACCTCCTCGGTCAGGGGCAGCGCATTCGAGCCAGGCTGTACGATCGATGCAAGTCCCTGGTTGTCCGCAGATGCGTCAGCACAGTGGATCTGCGTTCGCCCGGTCTGGTTGGAAAGAGCGGCGGGAATAATCCGCACGATTGTTTCGACACGGTTTCGTTCCACATGCTTTCGCAGCCGTTCGCGCACACGGGAGACAGGTTCGAAGGAATACACGACACCATCGGACCCGACCCGTGCTGCCATGTGGATGGTCATCTCGCCGAGGTTGGCACCGACGTCCATGCACACCATGCCCGGGCGGAGCAACTGTTCAAGAAGCCGGTGTAGATCAGGATCGTAGCAACCGAAGGCCAGGATATTGCGGTCAATGTGATAGAACGGCGTGAGATACAGCTCTGCACCCCAGCGATTGCGCACCCAAGCAAATTCCGGCTTCGAGTAGGCCAGGCGCCCGAGCCTGTCACACATCCGGCGGGGACGGATTCCTCCGAACGGCCTGCCGATCGCGCAAAGCAGCCAGAACAACCAGCGGCAAATGACTTGCGCGATCTTTTCCAGCATCGCCGACATTATGGTCATGTCAGGAAGATTTGCCATCCCCATCTCCGCCCGCGCACAGATTCTGATTCGATTCCAGTCGGCGGATGCTATAGGCTCATTTGGATATGGCTCGGATCGGGCTCGACGTCACAATGCTGGCAAACCAACGGACGGGGGTGGAGAATTACACCCGCGCGCTCGCGCTGAATCTGCCCGGCACAGACCCGAAACTGGAGTTTGTGTTCTTCAGTGCCCGTCCCGTGGACAACCAATTCAACGCAGTGGTCGTGGCTTCACGGACAGACATGTCTCATGCGCTCTGGCGACAATTCCGGCTTCCCCGGTTGCTGCGGGAATATCGGGTGGATCTTTTCCACTCGCCCGTTGCCGCCGTGCCCATTCGCTGGAACGGCCTTTTGGTTGCCACGATTCATGACCTGACGTGGCATGTTTGTCCTCAGGCTTATCCGGTACGGAGACGGCTCGCGCATCGGCTCTGGTGCAAGCTCTCCGCCCGGATTGCCAATCGTATCGTCGTTCCCTCCTCGGCCAGCGCCCAGCTCCTGCGTCGCTTGAATCCCGGACTGCCTGAGTCGAGGATTGAGATCATTGCGGAGTGCGCCCCGCAACCGGCACACCATGGCATTCCGACTGTGTCGCAGCGTGCGCTGCTGGACAAGCTCGCAATCACCCCTCCCTTTTTCCTCGCGGTCGGCACCTTGCAGGCGCACAAGAACTACGAGCGACTGATTCAAGCTTTCGAGAAACTGGAATCCCAGGCAGGGAAGGCCCATCAATTGGTCATCGTAGGCAAGGACGGCTTTGGGGCAGAACGCATCCATGCGGCGGCGAGGGCGTCCTCCCGTGCGAAGCAGGTGCGACTGATCGGCTACGTGGACGACGAATCGCTGAGTGTCTTGTACCGGTCCGCCGACGTATTTGTGTATCCTTCGCTTTCGGAGGGATTCGGCCTGCCGGTCTTGGAGGCGATGGCAGTGGGCACACCGGTGGCGGCGTCGAACGCTTCTTCGATCCCGGAGGTCGGCGGGGATGCAGCATGCTATTTCGACCCGAGGAACGTGGAGCAGATGGCCCACTCGATTCACCGTGCTCTGGCCGACAACGATTTGAGGACGGAACTGGTTCGGAAAGGGAAAGAGCGGGTAACGTTGTTCAGTCCAAAGCGAATGGCGAGTGCCACCGTTGCGCTGTATCGGGAAACCTTGGAAGACGACCCAAACAGGAGTCTGACGTCGGTAGCGTGACCCAGATGGATATTTCGATCATCATTCCGAGCTTCAATACCGCGTCGCTTGTGGAGGACTGTATCGCGAGCATTCGAGCCAATCCACCTGTTGCCGGCCTGGAGATTATCGTCGCCGACAACGCATCCACCGATGGTACTGCGGAACGGATCCGCAGTCGCTTCGAGGGAGTGACAGTGGTGCGTTTGCCGACCAACCGCGGCTATGGCGCCGCCTGCAACGCGGGAGCGAAAGAGGCGCACGGCGAGATTCTTCTTTTTCTGAACAGTGATACTCGGGTGTTGGCGGGTTCGCTCGATGTGGTGATGAGAGGATTCCGTGAATTCACCGACCTAGGCGCCGCAGCCTGCCACGAGTTGTCCGCGGACGGTGAGACGGTGGCGGGCTGTCGCTCGCATCACACGTTGCGCTCGGGGATCAGTTTCCTGACCGGCTTCCGACTCTTCCGCAAGGAGGGGGATCGCTATAGGATCGCCGATTGGGACCGGGAGAGCGACCGCTGGGTGGACAATGTCAGCGGCTTTGCCTGGGCGATCCGGAGGAGTGTGTTCGACCAAATTGGTGGTTTTGATGAGCGTCTGTTCCTATACTTTGAGGAGCAAGACATGGCGATACGACTCCAACAAGCGGGATACCGGATTCGCTATTTTTCCCAGGCACGCATTGTCCATCTGAACGCACGCAGCACGGCGTCATTGGGGGCGTTTGGTCGCCGGCGTCGCTGGGTGAAGAGTTTCGTCTGCCTGCGTGCCAAACATGGTTTGTCACCGAGCGCCGGACTCGATCGCTTGGTATTATATTCGTTCCTGGCGATCTGGTGGTTGGGGTTTCGCGCAAAACGCATCCACGGCGGGGCCGCCATATGAGCAAGAGACGCTCCGCGCTGGTGGTGCCCCGGTTCCCCCTGCCCCTCCCAACGCCGCCGGGCGAGGACTATTTCGCGGAACCGGGGCGGTTGATGAGGCGGGAGGGATTCGAGGTCGAGGTGCTGACTACGCGGCAGCCCGAACAGCCGGAAACGGAAACGATCGAGGGTTTCACGGTGCGCCGGTTTGATTCGACGCTCCGTTGGCTCGGTGCAATCCGCTCGGGAGGCTACGATCTCGTCCACGCACACAGTCAACTGCGGCCGTCGTTGCTTACCGGCGCGACTGCCGGGCGCGCGAAGTCAGTTCTTACGAGCCACACCTTTGTGCTACCCCTTGCTGCATGGAAACGCAGACTGATGATCGCCTTGATGAACCGCTTCGACCGTGTCATCGCCTTTACGGATTACGAGCGGCAAGTCTTCGTGCAGTCAGGAGTGTCGCCTTCCAGAGTGGCCGTGGTACCGCTCGCGATCAACGTCGCGTTCTTCCGAAGCGGCGGCGATCCCAGCCGTTTCCGTCGGCAGTGGAGTCTGTCCGCGAGTTGGCCACTCCTGCTGTTCGTCGCCAACATTCAGACACGTAAAAATCCCCGCGTTCTCTTGCGGGCCTTCACCCAGGTCCGGCAAAAGGTTCCGGAAGTGAGGCTGGTGGTGATCGGAAAAGATTTACTCCCCGAGCAGGGACAGCCATCGTTCGATCAGATGGCGCGAGAATGCGGGGTTGCAAACGAGGTCACGCGGACCGGATGGCTTGCGGCCGAGCCGTTGCGTGATGCGCTCGCCGCTGCGACGGTGGTGATCAACAGCAGCGGCTACCGCTCGTTCGAAAACTTCCCCCTCAGCATCATGGAAGCCGCGTCGGCCTCCCGCCCCCTTTGTCTGCCGACGCTCGGCTCGTTGCAGTCCGTGTTTGGGCAGGACGCACTCTACCACGAACCCGAGGACGACGCGCAGTTGGTCGCCAACATCCTGCGCTATCTGGAGGATCCGGCATTGCGGGAGGAGCGGGGCCGGGCATGCCGGGCGCGAGTCGAAGACTTCGACGTACCGCGGGCCCATGAGCAGCTCCTCGGACTATACCGGACCGTCCTAGGACGGTGAGTTACCAGCCAGAGCCACCTTTATGACCCCGAGCGGCGCAACCTACGACCGAGACTACGCATTGAGCCGTTCCACCCCGTCCGATAACTGGCTGTTCGATGAGATCATCAAACTACTCCAGCCTCAACCGTGCTGGCGCGTGCTGGATGTGGGCTGCAATACAGGCGAGCTCGCCGGGAGGCTTGCAGAGCAGGGGTGTGACACTCTCGGCATCGACATAAGTCCGGACGCGATTTTGGTGGCGCGGCAGCGATTCCCCAAACTGCGATTTGTCGCCGGCGAACTGCCCGGATTGGCCGAATCAGGTTTCGACGCCATCGTCAGCAGCCATGTCATCGAACACCTGGCTGATCCCGCAGCATTTCTATCCGCCGCTCACGAACGGCTCAAGCCGGGAGGGGTCTTGTTGCTCGTCACACCCAACCGTCAGGCATTCCTGCATCGGTTGCTGCACGCCATGCGGGGAATTCCCATCTTCCACGACCCCACGCATCAACGCTTGTATGCCCGATTTGAACTGCGACAATCACTTCACTCTGCCGGCTTTCGTTCCGTCCGGGCCACGAGCCGGATGCTCTACTTCCCCTGGGCGAGTCGCCTGCCGGTCTCCGTCCGCCTCCGCATCCCGTGTTTTGGGATGGGCGACCATCTATTTCTTTTCGGGCGCACCGAGGGACATCGCTCCCACTCGGAGAGTAAACTCAGTTCCCACGCCCTGTGAGAACCAGTCGTAACCGCCGCACGATTCCCCACAAAGCAACCTGGCGCCCCGCCGCTTTGATCATGAACCAAAGCATCTGAAGCCGATGAGCCAGCGACTTACTTTGGCGCGCGAGTTGGAAAATGGGGTCTGCGACGCCGCGCTGCGCATACGCCTCTGCGTAATGGGCCGCGACCCGACCTGCCGACTGCGTACGGGCAGGCGCGTTCCGCATCCAGCCACTCGACCCGATGACGCGGAGAATCTGCTGGATTCGATCCTGATAACGATGTTGGGACACAACCAACTCCTGGCCGGCGCGCGCGATCCGGTGTCGTTCTTCTTCGTGAACGAGGTAGTAATCAATCGCTTCGATCATGGCAGGGTGCGAATCGCACAGGACGAAGTGCTCGCGATCGCGGAACAATCGTTCCGGACCGCTGTCGCTTCGGTCCGTGATCAACAGGCTGCCGCAGGCCATGGCTTCGAGGATGCGAAACTGAAAGGTGGGAATACCCTGCGGCGCCAGGTTCACGACGATTTTCGAGCGGCTGTAGATTTCCCGAATCTGTTCGCGCGGGTAGGCTTGAAAGAAGTCGTTCGTCTTGTACCGCCTGGAGAGTTCCCGCAGCCGTCGCATGCGGTCGGGATAGGATGGATTCGCGCTGCCCACGATTCCCACTTCGTATTCCTTCTGCACTCCTTCGACCGCGAAATGCACTTCCGGGTCACATCCGGGTGGACACCAGTGTACCTGAGGATGATGCGCCGAGACTTCTCGCACGACATCGTAATTGGTGAGGAAAATATAGTCGAATAAGGGAACGAGCGGTTCGAATGTTGCGCGGCGCGTCTGGTAGTCGGCGCTGTAGAGCGCAGTGGGAAAGGGCAGGCGTTCGACGCCTTGCGGCAGATGCGGCAGCCAACTGTCATCGGTGCACAGCAGGAGATCCCACTCCACGCCGCTCTCTTTGGTGAGTTGACGCAGATCCACGTGGGGGTCAAACCCGGGGTGCGACCACGAAGCGCTTTGGCCTACGAACGCCACCCGGTGACCCTCTTCCCGGAGAGCATCTTCAACATACCGTCCCAAGCACGGGGGCGAATAGCAGTAGTAGAGAAGGACGTTCACGAACGGAGAGACCCGGCGCCCGCTAGCGCGGATATGTCACAATCAGACCGCATGTTGTCTCCAAATTCTCATTCACACCCCACTTCACTGGGGTGGTCAGCAGCTACAAGACACCGCGAACCGCTTCAGCGGTTTGGACACGGTGAGGAAAACCGCGGAAGCGGTTCGATCACGCCTCGCGACGCAAATCACCCCACTGAAGTGGGGTGTGAATGAGAGCGCACGGTCTGAGCGTACGAGAACTTGTGAAATATCCGGGCTAGCCCGTCGCGGAACGGGATCGGGGCCAACGGCAGGCCGCAAGATACACAAGGCTGAGATCCGGGCCGGGATCCACCGCGGTGACCTCAAGCTTCCGCCGCGGGAGCATGTCCTCAAAACGGCGGGGAATCGGACGCCCCCGGATCACGCGTTGCAGCCAGCGCCCTATACGCATGGCGGGATTGTACCAGATCAGGCTCATGGCCGGTTCGAGATAGAGAATTGAGCGGGCTTCCTGAGTGTATGTCTGGAAAGCCAGCGTAACCTCGTCGAAGTATTTCCCGAGCAGAACCCTGAACTCGTCGCCGGTATACTCCCGGAAGTGATGTGGATTGCGCGGCGCAGCATCGGCCGACTCGCCCCGGATCCGGTTTGCAAATATGCGGTTGGGCGTGCTCGTCACGAATACTCCCTGCGGTCGAATCAATTGCGTGACTCTCAGTAAGAAGCGTTCCGGTTCCCGCAAGTGCTCGATGTTCTCCAAATTGCAGACCATGTCGAAAGGGCCGTGCTCGGCGGCCCGCTGCAAGGAGTGACAGTCATCCTGGACCCAGATCACCCGCGGATGGCTGAAGTGTTGCCGGGCCAACTCCAATGCCTCTGGTGAAATATCCACGGCGACAACCTGCTCCGCGCCATGGTTTGCAAGATGCGATGAACCGTAGCCGGTGCCGCAGCCGGCATCCAGAACGCGCGCATTCGGTGGCATCTGCGCGGTGGCGAAACCATACCGCTGCATGTTCCCTTCGTAACCCAGCTCCCACATGTCGGTCCCGGGTACGACCCGCTCAATCGGATCCACGTCCTTCCGCCGAAACAAGCCCCGGATAAGATTATTCATAGGCGGGCGTTGCTCCGGTCTCGATCCAATCCAGAATCTGGCAGACACGTTCTTCGATTGTGTGCGAGCGCCACAGTTTCTTTTGGGCGCTTTCGACCAGTTTCCGCGCGAACTCAGGCTCTCGTTGTATGTGCTGAATGTGTTCGGCGAGTTGAGCCGGGTTGTCGCGAGAGAAGAACAGGATTTCCTTCCCATCCTCGAACAATCGCCTCGAGCGCGGTCGGTCGGGAATGTCCCACGAAATCACGGGGCGTCCTGCGGCCATCCCCTCCACCACCCGGCCCGGGTAGGCCTTGAGCTGATGAGGCAGATTCACCACCGCGCACCCGGCTTGCAACGCCTTCAGCCATCGGTCGAAGCACCTTCGCCGAATCCACCGCAGCGTGCGAAGATACCCAGCCAACGCTCGCGGACTGGCAGGCCGCTTGATTCGTTGAAACTCACGCGTGGCAATATGCAGCGCATGGAACAAGCTCGGATAAATTGTTCCCCGCTCCGGCGAGGGCGGCTGCAGGAGCAGCCCTCTCAAGTCTGGATGCTTGAGAAAAAAATCACGAATGGCGGATTGACCTCCACAAAACACGGCGGAATTCATGCGTGGCTGCGGGGGAGGGTAGATGATGGTCCGGGACGGCACCGCCTGAGGCCACCACATTGCTGGAAGCGACCTGCGACTATGGATTTCCTCGGCATCCCGCTCGTCCACGGCCAACACATGAGTCAGGTACCCCAATCGGTGTTCCACTTTCTCGCGACTGATTCGCTTCTCAGAAACCGGGACGACTGAATCCAGTGATTCGCCGATGAAGCCAACCCGAACCGGCGCGACCGACGCCACCCAATCCATGAACCTCTCGTCCAACAGATCATGGCGTCCCACATCAATCCATACCTGATCAAACTTGTTGCCGCCACAAAGCGCCTGGGCCTTCGCAAACCACGGAGTCGTGAGCGTGAAGTACTCGACCCCAGCCGCTTCCAAGCCTTCCTCGTAACCGAGTTGTGCCGCATACGACCAGTGGCGTGCCGCGCTCCAATGGTGGAACTCGAGCTGAAGCAGAAGAATGCGCAGTCGGGACGAGGGACTCATTCGGCGGGAACCGGGGAGAACTACGCTGCGCGTTTCGATCGGCGGCCCTCGATCCAGCGATCCTTGAGGGCCTGGTATCGCTCTGGGCCTAACAGGGCCTTCATCGGCTTGAAAAGGAGTCGCAGCGTGGACCAGAACATCCGCCGCAATTGTTCGACCAACAACGCGGCGTGCATCTTCAGACGCTCCCCGGTGGTAAAGCCCGCCGGCCCCGCCGCGTGGGCCATCCGCTCCTCGAGCGAAGAGCCGATTTGACGCCCCGCCAGCCGCATCTTGTGGATGTGTTCGTTTTCCTGCAACGGCAGCAGCCGGCCCGATGCGAAGGCATCCACGGCGCTCAGGGCGTGGTACTCGACGTGAGGATGGGCGATTTCCCGCCAGCGGCTCAGGGAAAAAGTAAAATAGGACCCCGCCGGCTCCGGGTGCGCGAAATGCCAGAGGGTCACGCTCTCATCGTGCCAGCGCTCGGGAATCCCAAAGTTGATCATGCGCCAGCCGAGATCATACGGACCGCAGAAGTAGCCCCGATATGACTTGTGCTCGTCGAACCCGCCGAACCGGAGGGCGTCCTCCCGGAGCACGGTCATGCACGCGCCGACGTTCGGCCAGAGTTCCAGCCACTTGTGCTTCCTCACATCCTCGAACTTCGCCAGCCCTTTCGGGTATTGCACCAGGCTTCTCTGCTCATAATGCATCAAGACCAGGGATGCCTTGGGGGCGGCGCCGTTCAAATCAAACGCACGGATGATCGAGGAAACAAAGTCAGGAGGAAAGATGGCGTCGCTGTCGCACACGGTGATCGTCTGGCCGCTCGAGTGCAACAGACCGACGTTGTAGCCAGCGTGTTTGTGATACAGACCGCGCTGGTGACAGGTAATCACCACGTCGGCCTTCTCCATCACTTCGGGTGCCACGCGGTCGAAGAGTTCCACCCAGATCACTTCGAATTGAGCTCGCGGCACATCCTGCTTTGCGAGCCAATCGAGCGCGTGGTAGCTCTCGCGACACGACCAGTCGAGGAGGATCAGCGATACCTTGACCGGCCCGCTGGTCGCGGGGCGGCATTTGTGGACGACTACGCCGGGCAGGCTGATCTTTGTGGCCGATTCCAATGTCAGGCGGCAAACTGCCGCACCAGCTTGTGCGAGGCCATCTCTTTGATGTGCTTCGTGGTGTCAGCGCCGAATTTCCGCTTCACCATTTCCAGGTATTTCGGGCTGCTGAAGTACACCTGGAACGCATGGTCACGGAACTTCAACACCTCCGACGCAGGGAGATGCTTCGTGGGCAACGGCAGCGTGTCCACCGCGTGCTGGGAATATCCGCTCCATCGCTGGGGAAGCGGCAGGCCGTTCTTGACCGCGTCATCGTACAGCTTCGAGCCCGGATACGCCATGGCGCTGTAGAAATTGCCGAACTCACAGTTCAGGTCGAGCGCAAGATCGAGCGTTTGTTGCATGCTGGTGAGATCATCTTCCGGCAACCCAAAGATGTAGTTGCCGATCACGTTGATCCCTGCCTTCTGCACCTTGCCGACGGTGTCGTACACCTCCTCGATTTCGAACCGCTTGTCCACGTCGGCCTGGACGCGCTCGTTGGCCGACTCGATCCCGAACGCGAGCCAGTTGACCCCCGCCTGCTTGAGCTTGTCCACCATTCCCTCCTGGACCGTGTCCACCCGGGCGTAGGCCCAGATGTTCAGGTCGAGCTTGCGCTGGATGATCTCGTCGCAGATGCCGATCACGTGTTTCTTGTTCAAGACAAACATTTCGTCGGCGATCTTGACGTTGCGCACGCCGTACTGCTTGACGAGCTTTTCGAGGGTGTCGCCAACCCGCTGCGGACTCCAGAACCGGTAGCTGTTCACCGTTTCCTTCATGCCTACTTCCTTCTCTCCGCTCTTGAACGGAGCCTGGATGCAACAGAAGCTGCAATGGTACGGACAGCCGAGGGTGGTGTAGATGGCGGCGTAGGGCTGACGCTGCAGGTGGCCGAAACAATGCCAGTTGTGGGCGCGGTACTTGTCGATCGGCAATAGGTCCCACGCCATCTCGGGCATCTCGCGTTCCACCTCGCGCACCAATGGCGCGGGATGGGTGCGTCGAATCTCCGTGCCCTCCCGGTACAGCAGCCCGGGCACATTCTGGTAGCGAGGGTGGCCCGACTTCAGGGCTTCCACGAGTCCGAACATCGTGTGCAGACCCTCGCCATCGGAGACGAAGTCGGTTTTTTCCTCGCGCAAGGTACGCTCCGGCAACGACGCCACGTGGCCGCCGACCATCAGAACCTTCTGCTCGGGCGCGTGCTGCTTGATGGCGGTCGCGATTTCGCCCGAGGCCGTCATGTTCTGGGTCGAGGCGGATGGTTGATGCCCGTACACCACGATCACGGCGAGCACCGGCTTGGCATCCGCCACCTGCCTGCCCACTTCGGCGGGCGGAAGGTGTAATGCCTCGGCATCCAGGATGGAAGTCGAGAAGCCCTTGTTGCGCATGTATGTCGCCATCAATCCGGCCCAGACCGGCGGCTCGATGGCGCTCAACGTCTCCCCGAGCACCTGGTACACCTGCGTGCGACTGCCGGGATTGATCAACAACACATCAAGTGAAGACATAACACGTTACCTCATCTCTTCTATAAACTTCAGCGCAGCTTTCAAATCCGAAACAAAGATGAATGCAGCAAATTCAAAACTCCAAACCATCGCTGTTCTCAGCCTCTCAGCCATTTCCGATTCGAGCTTTGAAATTGTTTCGAGATTCGGATTTTGAATTTCGAGTTTCGCCGCCATGAACGCTACTTCCCTTTCACAGACAGCACCACGTCGCAGATGGACTCGATGTCCCTGCGACCGAGGGACTGATTGTTCGGCAGGAAAAATCCGCACCGATGGATCCGGTCCGCCACCGTCGCCTTGAACACACCGTATCGTTCGTACCAGAACGGATGGCGTCCCAGGTTGCCCGCCGAGAAAATGCGCGTGTCAATCTGGTTTTTGACGAGCGCCTTCACCACCTCCTTGCGGTGTTCGGTCGAATGGGCGACCGCCCCGAACGAGATGCTGCTGATCACGTCGTCGGGCCCGCACTGCGAAAAACCGTAGTGGCCGTTCAGGCGCTTCTGGTAGGTGAGGTGGTTCTCCACGCGCCGTTGGATCGTTTTGTCCAGCTTCGGCAACTGCAACAACCCGAGCCGCGCCTGCAGGTCGGTGGCGCGCAGGTTGAAGCCGGGGACGACGAACGTAAACGGCGAATGAAACGCGTCAATGTCGTACTTGAGTACCAACCGCTGATACTCAGGCGACGGCAGGTCCTTCATCCAGCCGTGGCTGCGCAGCATCAGCAAATGGTAATACAGCTCCTCGTCGTTCGTGCAGACCATACCGCCTTCAATCGTGGACATGTGATGCCCGTAGTAGAACGAGAATGACGACATCTTCCCGAACGTGCCCACGAGCTGTCCTTTGTGACGCGCCCCATGCGCGGCGCAGCAATCTTCCAGAAGCTGGAACCCATACTCCTTCTGCAGTTCGAGGATCGGCCCCATGTTGTTGGGCGTGCCCAGCACGTGCACGAGGATCACCGTGGAGGGTTTCTCCTTTGCCACGAGCTTCGCGAGATGATTCACATCGAGACCGAACGTCGTTGAATCCGCCTCGCACATCAGAGGCTTCCAGTGAAACTGCATGGCCGGCGCCACGGTGGTCACCCAGCCCACGGACGGCACGGCGATCTTGCGATTTCCGCTGCGCTTGGCGCTATCGAGCGCGGCGTACATGAGAAGGTTGGCGGACGAACCCGAGTTGCAGAACACGGAGTACCGGACTCCGAGCCATTCCGACCATGCCCGTTCGAACGCCCGGGTCTGGTCGGCCATCGTCAGGCGGGGAAACTCCCGCAGCCAGGCGATCAGTTTCTCGATGTCTTTCTCATCAATGGTATCTACCGCCAGGTCATACCGCCGGCTGCGGAACGAGTGTTGCATCAGGAGTTGCTTCATTCGATGTTGTCCTTGAGTTCACCGCATAGGGCGGCAACGAGTGTTCATGTTTGTTTGAGGCGCTGAAAGCAGCGGCGGATGGTTGCATATCTTGCCGACCCGAGCAAGCCTTCCGAAACTCGCAGCACCTGCCAGCGAAACCTCCAGTACCTCCGTTGAAGATATGGCAATGAAAAATAGGACGCGGGCTGAAGTTGGTCGAAACCGACCGATTCCCGAAACAAGCACTCGCGTTCTGCCTTGGCGATTATTGGTTCCAAAGCGGCCACGTCGGGCGAGCCGGGCGCTATTTGCTTGAGAAGATCGAAAGCGGCTCGAAAGAGCAGCGTGTCTTCCGCCAGCCGTGTGAGCAGCACCACGGAGCGAGCTAAGTCATTCCCATTCTTGCTCCTCGCCAGACTCGTCGCGAGTGAGAACTGATAGTACGGAAAGTCGGGATCAAGAGAAACAGCTCGTTCGTGGTGATGAAGGTCGTTCTGGTAGCAGCCAAGGTAATGATGGATTGAGGCGTAGATGAGGTTTCTCATACGCTCACTGGAAGGAGCGTCCCCTTTCAGCTCCGCCTCGACGGCTTCGAAGTAACTTCGGTAATTGAAGCAGGAGTTGCAGTAATCCCAAGGCATGATGTCGTCAAGCGCTTCCACACTCCATTCCGCGGATGGCTTGGCAACGGTTTCCTGTGCCAAGCGGAGGGCTTCGGAGACATCCAAAGGCCATCCGTAATGCAAGGCCGTACGGATGAAATTGAACCGTAGTACCAACGCGGACGGGAAACGGTCTTTGCCTTCTCGGTAGATCTCGAATGCACGCGAGAGAAGCTCAGGTGCATCCACCTTTGTTGTATTTCGTGTTCTTGCGGCGTATTCCAGCACTAGTTCGCGGGCCATGTCATTGAGCAGTTGTGCCGATGGCTTTCGCTCAAATCTCTCCTGCCAGCGCGCTAAGTTGCGTTCCCGAATGTGCGCCATGATTTCCGGTCCGCCGGCAAGCCAGCCTTTCCAAACGACGCTGCGCTTGGAGCGCAACTCCTCGGTCGGCTGTCTGCGTCGCGGAGCGCGCGGCTTCGCGGCTAGAAAGGTGAGAAAGCGCAGGCATTGCGACATCGCCCGCGGCAGCGCGAATTCACGCCGCACCAACTCCGCACCGCGCCGCGCCCGCTCTTGGAATGCACTCCGCTGCGCAAGCACCTGCGATAGGACCTTCTCGAACTCGCCCGTCCGAGGTTCATACCCTACCACTCCGTCATCTTCGGTGAAGTACATTCGCATTAGACAGTCGTGCTGGACCAGCACTACACATCCCATTGCGAGCGCTTCCAAGCCGCGGCTAGAGATTCCGCCGGGGTGTCGCACATAGGTGAAGGTGGCTTTGGTGCGTCCCAGCGTCTCGTAGTATTCTCCGCGTGGCACGAAACCGTTGATGAGCGAGGATCGCACGCCAGGCATACGCAGGATCGCCTGCACGAATTCAGTCTTATCGAGATGGTAAGGATGCAGGATCGAGCCCGATTGAAATACATCCAAATCTCGGTCCCTGTTGTTCAGCGATGGAAGTTCGTCCAGGAAACTGTAAAGTTTCGGGAAGGTGGCCACGGGCGAAGCCACCAAGCAACGCAGCGCACTATGTTCACACTGCTCAGCTACGATTACCTCATCGAACAACTGTAACCAAGGTTGAATGGTCTGCAGATGCAGATCGTAGTCCGTCGTGGCGCCAAAGGTGGGACAGGGAAGCTCCTGCAAGTTCGGTGGAATCACATGCCACTCAACCATGCCACAGAGATAAAAATCGGGCGGGTTCCCTGGATCGAAAAACTTGTGGACGTCCGCGTATGGCTCATTCGGCAGGTCTTGCTGATCGAACCCTATGTTCTGAACGTCGAACTTCGGATCCTGCCGCGCGCCGACGATTGGTCCGGATGCGACGGTACTCGACCACGGCAATTGTGTCAGCACGCGAATCTTTGGTTTTTGGATCAGTGCGAGTAAGTTCTTCGAGTGGGCGGTGGGGATTTGCTCGAGAATCTTTGCTGCCGCTGCATCATCGCCGCCGATCCACGTCGCCACTCCTGAGTAGAAGCTCGGTTCCTGGCCGGCAAAATGGCTTAATCCTTCGATGGCTTCCATTGTCTTGCCGATTAGACCCATAGCGGCAAACTTCTGCCATTCGCTGGGATGTGCCTTCCAGGCTGCCATCACGTAGTTGCCCTCGGCAAACCAGCGCGCCGTTATCGTGGGAGAGGCTACTTCGTCCAGGATGGGGCGTTCTTGCGATACCATTCGATTGTCTTTCTTAGGCCTTCCGCGAGGGAAACTTGGGCGCGAAATCCGATCTTCTTCTCGGCCAGACTGGTGTCAACCAGGCGAATGGGGATCATCGTGGGCTTGGAGGGGTCGAAGCGCAGTTGAACACCCGTAAATCCGTCCACTTCGCAGAGGGTCTTCACAATCTGCCTGATTGTGTAGCCGACCCCGGCGGCAATGTTGATTTCAAGATGGCTGTTCGAACTTTCGAACGCCAGCAACAGACCACGGATGAAATCATCCACGTAAATAATGTCGCGGATGTCGTTGCCCGTGCCCCACACCTCAAACGGGTTTTGGCGCTCGACCACCCGCCGAATCAGGGCGGCGGTCACGTGCGACGTTCGGAAATCAAATTTGTCGCACGGTCCGTACACATTCGACGGGCGAATGACCACCGTCGGCATCGGGTTGTTCACTTTGAGTGCGTACACACGACAGAGGATCTCGGCGTAACGTTTCATCCAGCCGACAGCGTAATAGGTCTCGTATGGATCGCCGTCGAACATCTCGTCTTCCCGGACGGGACGGTCACCTGTGGGCGGATAAGCCGCGCTGCTGCTGATGAACAGGAACTTCTTCACCTTTGCCTTGTATGCAGCCTCGATCAACTGAGTGTTCATGACCACATTTGGGGTCACGTGTGCCAGCGGTGTTGTGGCCATAACAGCCGCGCCCGATGTTTGCGCCGCGCACATGAACACGTAGTCCACTCCATTGACAGCGCGCTGGCAGTCGTCCATCCGCGTGAGGTCGGCACGCACATACTCAATGCCGTCGTCCTTCAGCAATGGGGGGCGCTCGTGCATCGTCGCGCGGACGTGGCAGCCGCGCGCCAGCAGTGCACCCATGAGGTTCATACCGATGAAGCCCGTGCCGCCTGCAACCAACGCTTTTGCGCCGTCAAACATCTTCCACCCCCTCATCGCGTCGGGAAACTATTGGATTCTTGACCGGCCACCAAAGGTTCAGTTTCGGGTCGTTCCACAAAAGCGTGAACTGGCTCGCGCGACTGTACGACGTGGATTGCTTGTAGTGGAAAATGGCCGTCTCACTGAGCACGAGATGACCGTTCCCAAAATTGGGCGGCACGAGCACCTGCCGGCGATTCTGCTCGGACAACACGAACGAAGTCCACTGGCCGAACTGCGGGTGACCTTTGTCCCAGTTCACTACCACGAGGTAAAATCGCCCATACAGGCACGAGACGAGTTTGTAAGTTTCTGCATTGCCGTGGAGTCCGCGCAACACGTGCCGGGAGGAAACTGAGATGTCGTCCTCGACAAACTTCACATGAATACCTGCCTCTTGGAAGCGTTCCTCGTTGTACAACTCGACATACGTACCTCGGAAATCCTCGAAGATCGTGGCAGGTTTTATCAAGAGAACGCCGTCGAGCTTGGTCTTGGTCACTTCCATGTTCACTCCTTGAAATAGTTCACCTTGGCCAGATGCTCGTCTTGGTGTTTCACGTACCAGTCCCAAGTCTGCTTTAGGCCGTCGAGCAAGCTGGTGGTCGGATTGTAACCGAGCGACTCCCGTGCGAGTGAGATGTCCATGACCCGCTTCGGGAAACCGCTCGGCTTGGTCGGATCGAAGCGATAGTTGAACAGAGCAAAACTGTGCAGCGTGTCTACCAGTTCCTTGATGGAATAACCGTGTCCGCTACCGAGATTTACGAAGCGGGACTTTGTGCCGTGGTGCAATGCAAGGATCACTCCTTCGGCGACGTCGGCACTGTAGGCAAAATCGCGGATCGCCGAACCGTCTCCCCAGATGACAACGGGATCTTCCTTGTGGTAGATGCGATACATCAACGACGGAATTACCATTGCGTTTTCGGGATCGAAGTTGTCGCCCGGACCATAGACATTGCACGGGCGGACGACGGCGAAGTTGTCGAGCTTGTGCTGGATTCGGTAGGCCTCGACTTGCAGTTCGGCCATCCGTTTCGCCCAGCCGGGGAACAGATCCATTGGCGGCTGCTCCGGGGAATACTCGGACTCGCGGAACACCTCCGCGCTTCCGTACGCCCCGATTGAGCTCGTATAGACCACCTTCGTCACTCGGTTGACGCGACAGGCTTCAAGCAGGTTGGTGTTCATCATCAGCAGCGGCACGAAAAAGCTGGCTGGCTTGCTCTTCGTCACTTCGATCGAACCCTTGATGCCCGCCACGTGGAACACACAGTCCATGTCACGCGTGATCTGCTTGCAGAACCCGAGATCGGTGAGATCGCCCACCACGTATGTCGCCGGGTACGGAAGCGTCAGACGATCGAGGGACACCGATTGGACGCGAGCGCCCGCTTCGCACAGGAGGCGGACGATCTGTCTTCCGATCAGGCCCGTGCCGCCTGTCACAAGTGCCTTCTTGCCGCGAAAACTCCGCAGGATTTCTTCTTGGATCATTGCGAGCTAGAAGCTGTGGCTCTCCGCACCATCCGCGACGATACACGCGCCATTGAGAAGGCTGGCGCGCTCCGAGCAAACAAATGTCACGACGCTTGCCACCTCTTCGGGAGTGCCCAAGCGGCCAAGCGGATAGTTATCGTTGAGCTTACGCTCAAAGAGGGCAGGATTCTTTTTGCGTTCCTCGTCCCAGCCTGTATCGGGGATCATAATGGAACCTGGGGCGACACTGTTGAAGGTAATGCCGTCGCGGGCAAGTTCCGGGTTCATCGCCATCGTTTTCATCAAACTGATTTCGGCGCTCTTTGCCATGTTGAACCAAGGACGGCCCCCGCCCTCGCGACCGCAGATGGAGGCGATGGTGACGACCCGACCCCATTTCTGGCGACGCATCCAAGGCAAGGCGAGTCGCGTAAAGCGGACAGCGGCCATGGCGTTCTTGTTGAACACATCAATCCAAACCTGCTCGGGAGTGTCCTCGATAGTCGGCTTGCCCCAACGTCCTCCTCCGCCAACGTTGTTGACGAGGATGTGGATCGTCCCCCAAGTGTTGATCACCGTCTTCGTCACGCGCTCGATGTCCTCAGGATTAAGAACGTCTGCGCGAATGCCGATCACTTTGATCTTCTTTGTTTCTAACTTCGCGACAGCCTCCGACAAGCGTTCCCCGTTGCGCGCACAGATTGCAACGTGGCAACCTTCCTCTGCTAAAGCGTACGCGATGGCCAACCCGATCCCGTGGCTGCCTCCTGTGACCAGACTAAACTTTCCCTGAATCCCAAGGTTCACGAGTGACGCTTCGTTGGCCTCCAAATAATCTGGGAGTAGCCTTCGATGTAAAGACTGCCGAAGTAGGAGCGTTTCATTTTTAGGATCTGAATTCTTCCCTCAGCTTCAAGCTGGCGCAGCCGATCGGGAAAACCCTCCCAGTATTTCCTTTTCCTGTGAAAGAGGATCGCCAGCGAGTCACACTTGTTCTGCTCATCATACCACTCGCAAATCGGTTCAACGTGAATGCACAATGCGGGCGACTGATTCAAAAGGTACTGTAGAAATGATTCGTAGTTCCGCCCCGTTTGTTCGAGCGCACCGATGGTGAACACCACGCTGTTGGGTGAGATGGTCAAACCGGGGTCGGGTGCAAAAAAATCGAACAGGCGCCCTTCCATCTTCCATCCGTGGACCTCCGCAAGCTTGTTGACGATGTCCCGCGAAGGCGCGGCCCAATCCATGCCATAGAGCTTTTTGTTCGCAAAGAGCTTGGCGAGCACGACCAAGTTGAACCCGGAACCGCAGCCAAACTCATAAATGGAATCGTATGGTTCGAAGTGGCTCTGGAACAGCCAGAGCCGAAAAATCTCGTACCAGTTCAGCTCAAAGCACGCGTCCGCCGGCTGTACGTACGTCTGGTCCAAGCGAACGGGTTGGTTCGGGCGGATGTACTTGGGTACAAGCTGCGAGACATCGCCGCCCTGCGCAATAAGGTTCTGCAAATTTTCACCCCAGCCCTTCTCCCAGCGTGCCTTACCCTCACTACCTGCGACTGACCACTGGCCGGACTCGATTCTGGATTGAACCTCTGTTTCCAGCTTGGCTAGATCTTCGGAGCTCAGTTTCTGGTAGCGGAAGTCGCCTTGGGTGATGAGTTTCTTGCACTCTTCGGGAATGTCGTGGACGGTGGTGCCGAACAGGCGCACGAAGTCCTCAAGTTCGAGTCGTACCCACTTCCGTTGGGCGGCCTCAGTCATGTTTCAGAAAGGCCCCTTGAAGCGGTTCTCGTGGCTATAGAAGTTCTCGCCCGACAAATCAATCGGCTTCAGTCCGAGTTTCGCTTCCACCGCACGGACCAGGTCCTCGGCGTTTGGATAGAACTCGTTTTCCAGCTTGCGCACGGTAGGACACGGCGTGTGGGCAAAGCCAATGCGGGTGACAGGCGACTTTAACTTCCCAAAACATTTCTCCGAGATGCGCGCGGCAACCTCGGCGCTGAACCCGCACTCCACCCAATCATTGTCAGCCACGATGCAATGGCCCGTCTTCTTCACTGACTCCACGGCAAGCGAGTCATCAAAAGGCGCGATCGTTTTTGGATCCACGATCTCGATACTGACTCCGTGTCGCTCCAAAATCTCAGCCGCTTTCAATGCCTCGATATTCATCCAAGATGTGGCGACCATGGTCAGCGCGTCTCCCTTACGCAGGACTTCGCTCTGGCCGAGCGGGATGGTGAACGGTTCCTCAGGCACCTCGCCCTCTGCCCAGTAAAGCCAGCGGTGTTCGATGAACACCACCGGGTTGTTATCGCGGATGGCGGCAATCAGCAATCCCTTTGCGTCGCGCGGCGTGGTCGGAAGCACGACCTTCAAACCGGGAATATGTGCAAAGTACGAGTGGAGACTCTTGCTGTGCTGGCAGCCCTGCCCCCAACCTCGGCCGACCACAGCTCGAATCACGAACGGCACAGCGATTTTTCCTCCTGTCGAGTAGGAGTAGGTCGACACCATGTTGACCAACTGGTTCATGGCCAGCAGAAGGAAATCCACACGGATATGGCAATGAATGGGACGAAGGCCGTTGATGGCAGCGCCAAGGCCGAAGCCCGTCATCGCTTCCTCGCACAGAGGTGTGTCGAGACAACGCTCGGAGCCGAACCGTTCGAGGATCCCGGCGGTCGTGCCGAAGATCTTCTTGTGGTCGGGCGCACCGATGCCATACACAAAGACGGACGGATCACGCTCCATCTCCTGGCACATGGCCTCGTTCAACGCCTCACAGAAACTAATCTTTCTCATGGAACACTCCTGCGTAGAGTTCTTCGTTGTCGGGGAAGGCAGCCGCTTTCGCGCTGGCAACGCTTCGTTCGATCTGCTCGTCCATCTGCTTTTCTTCGATGCGTAATGCGTCTTCGCCCATGCCCTGGCTGAGGAGCTTCCGGCGTTGGAGGGCAACACAATCACGCCTGTACCACTCGTCAAACTCATTTTTTGGGCGATAGCCTGCGGCAAAGTCCTCGGCGACACCGACATGTTCGAGATAGCGGTAGCACTTCAGGTGCAGGAATGACGGCTTGCCGGTCTTCCGATGCGTCTCGATGGCGTCCCGCGTAAGGTGGTAGATAAGCTCAACGTCCGTCGTGTCGCTCTCGAAGACCGAGCACTCGAACTGGGACACGATGGCGGAGATGGATTTGTACCCCTGCCGCGCATGTTTATGGGTGTGCACTGCGAGCCCGTTGTCCTCGCACACGAAGAGCACTGGCAACCTCATCAGGCAGGCGAGGTTGAGGCTCTCCCAGAAGACACCCTCGTCCACCGCCCCTTCACCAAAAAACGTGCAGGCGATCCGACCGTTCTTCTTCCGCTTGTCGGCGAAGGCTGCGCCCACCGCGAGCGGAATGCAGGTACCGACGACTGCGGAGGAACACATGTGTCCGCGCTCGTGGTCCGCCAGATGCATCGAACCTGCCTTACCGCGTCCCGAGCCGGTGACCTTGCCGTACAGTTCCCCGAAGAACATATCGGTGTCGCCGGTCTTGGCGAGAAAGGTAGCGTGGGTGCGGTATGTGGAAAAGACCTGGTTGCCGTCCCCCAACGCATAGCACACACCGACGGGGATCGCTTCCTGGCCCATGGACATATGCATGGGTGTCTTCATCTCGTTCTCAGGATAATACTTGATGATGGATTCTTCTGATCTGCGGATCAGGTAGAGCTTCTTATACAGAGCGAGGGACAATTCATTCATGCTTGCTTCCTTTCTCCAAGGACGATCCGTTAAGCCGGAGTCCGTTTTTCCAATCCGCCAAAACCAACAGGGCGAGGGCAGACCAACTTTGAAATTTGCCCGACCGGACGAGTGCTTGGAGGTAACGCGGGGTGGCGAGGCGAACCTGGATTTCTTCCTTGCCGACGAACCGTGGCTCCTTCACGGCGCCGACGCCGACAAAGGCGTGTTCATGGCACAGCAGGCGATCCATTTTCATGCGTCCCATTCCGAGGTACTTCCAACGGGCACACCGGTATCCCGTTTCTTCGTATAGCTCACGGATCGCGGCTTGTTGAGGTGACTCGTCCTTGTCCACATGGCCACAAGGGACCTCGACGGTAAAGACCTTCAAAGCGGGACGGAATTGACGGACCAACACGATCTTTCCGCTTGGTGTAATCGCCAGGATCACGACGCCGTCGGCGCAACGAATCCGATAGTATGGCTCGCCGTGCAGGGAGTGGATCCGATCAAAACGCTCCGCTTCGACGCTGAACCATTTGGTCCGAAAGACAGTTTGCGCTTTCCCAGCATTCCTTCGCTTCGAGCAATGGCGAGACTGGATAGGCCGAGTAAGTTTGGAGGTCATTTGCTGTCGGGGGGGATCTCGAAACTGAATTTCTTCTGACCGGGGGCCAGGGGGATGGCTTCCGGCGTCTTGTAGCTCTTTACGTCGTAGTAGCGACGCCAGTAATCGAGCAGACTCTTCAGTGTGTCGTCAAACTTTCGCACAGCCCGCCAGCTTGTGGCCTTGTGGAACTTCACCACGGACGGGACCTGGCGCGTCACGTCCGAAGGCCGCAACCGTTCGGGGTCCACCTCGACGCGGATGTCTTTGACCGTCGAGAGCTTGAGCAACTTGTTGAGCATGTCCCCCACGGTCATCGTCTCGACCCCACCGATGTTATAGACCTCCCCCGGTGGGCACTGTTCCAGCAGCAACCAGTAGGCGTGGACGGCATCCCGCACATCGAGAAATGTCCGCAGGCTGTTCAGATTCCCAACCTTGATGACAGGTGGTTGCAGGCCGGCTTCGATGCTGGCAATCTGCTTTGAAAAATTGGACGTAACAAATACGTAGCCTCGGCGAGGTCCCGTGTGCGTGAACATCCGCGTACGCAGTGTCTTGATTTTCCAGGACACCCAATACTGATATCCCAACATGTCTTCCGCCACTTTGCTGACCCCATACGGCGACGCGGGCCGGAACGGGTTTGCCTCCGTGATTGGAATCTCATCTTCCCGAACCTGGCCGTACACTTCGGAAGAACTGCAAATATGGATCAGGGGATCGTAACCGGTGCCCAGTTTCAGGTCTTTCACGGCTTCGAGGAGATTACAAGTGCCGATCACATTAGCCTCGAGCGTGGCCACCGGTGCAAGAAAGCTGTAATCGACATAGGATTGCGCCGCCAGGTGGAAAATGCGATCGGGGCGATGCTCGGTGAGTATCTTTTTCAGGGAAGGGAGGTCAACCAGATCGCCGTAACAGAGGGTGATCTTGTCGAGAATGTTGCGAATGTTGTCGGAGGGAGCACGCCAGCGTGCCAGTCCCAAGATCTTCGTGTCGGGATGATGGGCTAGAATGTAATCAGCCAAGTGGCTGCCCACGAAGCCGGTGATGCCTGTGATCAGTACTTTCATGTTATCAGCTCAGTTGCACAGTCTGCCAAGCCAGGCGGGGGCGAATGGTGCCGAGCCACGGGCCGGTGTATTCTTTTCTCATGCCCCCGGTGTCCTGCACGATGAATCTCAAGACGTCTCTCAAGGCAACAATGTGGTCGGCGACGTTCTGCCCATTCAGGAATACTGAAATATGGTACGCTCCTTCGTTTAGCAGCCCGCCCGGAACAGTGCACGAGGTACGAAATAACCCTTGCGGATACACTCGAGAACACCACGGGTCTGTCCCAAGCGTAACCGATGGGAGGTTGGCGGAGGTGAACACACAGACCCCCATGGCATTATAGATATGTATGGAAACCATGCGTCGACCGTTTGATTCCAAGTTTTGGTACTCCACATCTACACGAAAGTCCTTCTCGATGTCCACTTCACCGCTAACAATACCGCTTGCGACCACACGCACCGCTTTCAACCTGGCTCTGTCATCTCCCGGGGCCTCGTCCAGCGAAACCCAGAAAACCTCCCCATGTTGTTCTTTTCCTGCATCCATGTATCGGCTGATGACTTCTGCAATGCTTCCTTCCAGCGTCTTGCGGCCCGATTCGAGAAGGATTCCCCTCGAGCAGAGATTCTGAAGACTGAACATATTGTGACTGACAAATAACACAGTGCGCCCTTCTTTAGCCACATCGCCCATTTTGCCAATGCACTTTTTTTGAAATGCTGCGTCACCAACTGCTAGAACTTCGTCCACAACCAAGGTCTCTGGCTGCAGATGCGCCGCCACCGCAAATGCCAGCCGCACGTACATCCCGCTGGAGTAATGTTTGACGGGTGTGTCCACGAATTCTTCCACCTCGGCAAATGCGACGATCTCATCGAACTTCTTCCGAATCTCCACCCGTCGCATCCCCAGGATCGCGCCGTTCAAAAAGATGTTCTCCCGTCCCGTCAGCTCGGGATGGAATCCGGTGCCCACCTCCAACAACGAACCCACCCGGCCGACAATCTCTGCCTGGCCTTCGGTCGGCTCCGTGATCCGCGACAGGATCTTGAGCAGCGTGCTCTTGCCGGCCCCATTGCGTCCGATGATGCCGACGACTTCGCCCTGGCGAATCTCAAACGACACATTTCTCAACGCCCAAATGTGGTCGTTTGAGGACCGCAGACCGGAGACCGGAGACCGAAGACTGGCTTCAGACTGAAGACCGGAGACCGGAGACTGGAGACCGGCGGTCTGCAGCGAGCCGTCTGCCGTCTGCGGTCCGCAGCCTGTGGTCTGCGGTCTGTTGTCTCCGGTCTGCCGTCGGCCGTCGGCCGTCCGCGGTCTGCGTCTGAAGGGCGCGGCGATCGCATCGCGCAGCGTGTTATGTCGCTTCGCGCCGATCTTGTAGCGCTTGCCAAGGTTCTCGACCCGTATGGCGATGTCGCTCATGGAAATCGACGGACGACGGCAGACAGACGACAGCCGACGGACGACGGTGGACGGCCGACGGCGGACGGCCGACGGTTGCTCTCTGAATCCTGACCGGTGACCGCTGACTTCTTTTTAGGCTGGCTCATCGCTCCAACGCCTTCCTCATTGCCTGGATTTTCGCAAACAATCTCTGACCCAACTCGGCCAATTCTTTGAGTTCCGCAGCGGTAACGTAGTTTCGACGCCCGATAATATGCTGGCACGCAACCGTTTCGATCAGGGAGCGAACCGCCATCCCAAGGAAACGAGATTGCTCGGGATCACTTTGACTGGTGGAGCCTTCGGCAATGTTCAGCACAATCGAGGTTGCGGCTCTCACAAGTTGTGATCGCAGGTTATACTCCTCGCTACGGGGAAGTTTCTCAGCAATCGCGTAGATGAGATCGAGGTACTGCAAAGAAAGCTCATATATCTCAAGTCGCTCGAACTTATAGCTCATCCGTCCTCCGTCGGCTGTCTGCTGTCATCCGTCTGCGGTCATCCGTCATCGGTCTGCGGTCGGTGGTCAGTGTGGAAGGCGGACAATCACAGGAGGAGTGTAATCTAGTCATCGGACCGTACCACTCTTTCCGCCCAAGCGATTGTCTGTCGGGCGATCTCCACGGCCTTGAGACGCTGGTGGGCCGTCACCGGATCGGCTTCTCCAGCCAAGGCCAGGTCACTGCGGGCGGGACGCAGCCAGTCCGTTGGCGACCCCGGCGGTACCTGATCACCCCGCATAGACCTCCTTTCCCTGCTCAATGATCGTACTATAAATCAAGCCCGGATTGTGACGTTGCCGCCGCAAACAGGAAGAGGTCGTGACCAGAAAGTCGCAAGGCAATGCTTTGTCACGGATCCGAGTGTAGAGTAAATCCGTGATATCGCTTTGCCGCTGACTCTCATCAATAACGACCAGTACATCCAAATCACTGTCGGGCCGGGCCCGGCCCGCGGCGGCCGAGCCGAATAAAATGATGCGGCGGGGGTGCACCAACTCAACCACCTGGCGGACGATGCCGGCGACGGCTCGATCAAGTTGGCGTTTGGTCATGGGGGTCAGAGGTCGGAGATCAGAGAGCGCGGTGCAAAGGGCCGAGAGCACAGACTGGCTTTCATTCGTGTTGATTCATGACATTCGCGGCCAATGCTCTTATCCATAACCAAGATGGTTGTGCTACGCCGTGCGCGATTAACTTCTCCCACAGGCTCCAGCTTCATTGCGCAATCATCCTAAACCAAAGGCGGCGGTGCCGCAAACAAAACGAGAGGCTGAACGCAGAGGGCAAAGAGCAAAGGGCAGCTTTCATTCGTGCTGCGATCCGTCAGCTTCTTGTTTTTCTGCGAGGAATTGTTGGCCACAAGAAACACAAGAAATCACAAAGCGCACTCCGACTCTTCGTGTCATTTCGTGTTGTTCGTGGCCACGCCTCTTTGGTGGCGGTTCTGCCCCGCTGTGACATTCGCGGAGGTCTCATTCGTACTACTAACCGTCAACTCCTTGTTTTTCCGGCAAGATTTGCTCATTCGAGTTTCGGATTTGTTTCGGATTTCGATATTCGGATTTCGGCTTTGGTTGGGCTATGCCGCGCTGTGTTCATTCGTGAAATTCGCGGCTAAAGCTGTCCAAGCAAATTCAACCGCGGATTTCCGGGATAACGCTGATTCCGTCGGGTTCTTGCTCGGCCTCTTGATCTGAGTTTCATTCGTGGAACCCGCGTAATCTGCGGTTCAACCTCTTCGGACTGCGGTCTCCGGTCAGTGGTCGGTGGTCAGTGGTCAGTGGTCAGTGGTCAGTGGTCATCGGTCTGCGGTCTCCGGTCTGCGGTCACCGGTCGTCCGTCCTCCTAAATGACATCCGCAAACTGACGCTCCTGGTGTCGGAAGAAGAACAATCCACCCGCCAACAGCAGCGCCACGGTGATCGCAGATACGAACACCATCGCCCCGGGCGCTTCCCCTTTGCCCAGGATCGCCCAGCGGAAGCCTTCCACGACACCGGTCAACGGATTGAGCCAGTGCAGCCACCTCAGGGACTCGGGCACGAGGTTGCTGCCGTAGGCCACCGGCGTGATCCAGAACCAAATCTGCACGACGAATGGCAGCACATGGGTCAGGTCCCGAAACCGAACACTGAGCGCCGAAAACCACAGTCCCACGCCCAGTGCCGTTACGAAGGCGAGCAGAACCAACAGCGGCAAAGCGGCAAGGGGAAGGAGCGAAGGGCGAACGTCGTACCACCACAACATGCCGATGAGCACGACAAAGGAACAGGCGAGATCCACCAGGCCGCGTCCGACCGCCGTCAACGGAATGATGAGGCGGGGGAAATACACCTTGGAGATCAGGTTCTGGTTTCCGATCAAGCTGCCACTGGCGCCGCTGACCGCCTCCGAGAAGTAGCTCCACGGCAGGATTCCGCAAATGCAGAACAACGGATAGGGTACGTCTCCCGTCGGGAGTCGCGCCAGGCGGCCAAACACATAACTCAACAACAACGTTGTAATGAGAGGCCGGAACAACGCCCAACTCACACCCAGAACTGTCTGCTTGTAGCGGACCAGGACATCGCGCCAGATCAGGAAGAAGAGCAGTTCCCGGTACTCCCAAAGCTCGCGCAGTCGGAGGGAAGCAAAGCCGCGGGAAGGGCGGATGAGAGTGGACGGTGGACGGGGAACAGTGGACAGTGAACAGTTCACGAGAACTGGGGATGGGGGATGTTGAACGGTTGACAGACAACGGGGAACGGGGAACAGGGGACGGTGGTCCGAGATGAGTTCACGGTTGACGGGGAACGGATCATGGTAGTCGGTTGACAGTCGGCGGTTGACGGTGAGCGACCGTGGACGGTGGACGGTTGACGGTGGACGGTTGACGGGGTTCGGTTAGATAGTTTCACCGTTCACTGTCCACTGTTCACTGTCCACTATCCACCGTCAACTGGACAAGCTGCCGCCATTCAGGTGTCCGCACCTGTTTCCGATCACGCGTTCAACTCCGCGCTCCATTTTTAGTTTACGGTGCACTGTTGACAGTTGACGGTCCCCCGTCCCCCGTCTTCACCACACCGCCCACTGCCCACCGTTCACTGTCCAGCGTTCACTGTCCAGCGTTCACTGTCCACCGTCCACCGCCCACTAGAACACCCACACCATCCGCTTGTCGCGCTTCACGCCCTCGGGCAAATAGTTCGCCGTCATGGGGTGCGCTTTATCATACACACACACGATCAGACGTTCGGTTGTCGGTTCTCGGTTGTCGGTTGACGGTTGTCTGCGGTCTGCGGTCTGCGGTCTGCCGTCTGCCGTCTCCGGTCCAAGGTCTTCAATCGGCCTTACCGTCACCCCCATGAACTTGGCACCGTGCTTTTCGTGGTCGAAAACACCGGTGAGTTGCAGTCCCCACTCGACGACACCGAGGTACACAATCTCCGCCATCTCGCCGGCGCCGATGAACGCCACCCGTTTCACGCCCCGTTCGGAAAGGTCCCGACACAACTGCGCGCTTCGCTTGCGCGCCTCGCGATAGAACTGAAATGAGAACTCCAAGAACTCATAGGTCAGCCGGGTCTTCTCGGCGATCCCGCGTGGTGTCAGAAAATAATCCCAGCGGCGCGCGTGCTCCTTCTTCACGTGGAGCAAACCTTTGGCGACCATCTTGCCAAGCGTGGCGTGGGCCAGCTTCACGCTGGCGCCGAGTTTGCGCGCCGCGATGCGATTGTTCAGTCGCGGCGATAACTCGACGTGCTTGAGAATCTCCAGTTCGAGATATGCTTTGCGGTTCACAGTTCGGAGAACAGTGGACAGTGTACGGTGTACAGTTCGGCGCCAGTTTACGGTGTACAGTTCGCTGTTAACAGTGCGACACGGCTGGGCCGTCGCCGTTCACTGACCACTGCCCACCGTTTACTGTCCACTGGTCGTTCCATCGTTTCCAATGGTAACGTAAGGACGGGAGACGTCAAGATTTCATTTTCGGCTCCTCACCGTTTTCAGTGGACCCGGTTCACTACGCCCAATCCGCTGCCAAGCCCCGTCAGGGGCGTCCTGTTTATAGTCTCTACGGTGACAGGGGACATAAGCTCCGTTCGGAGCGGCATGTCAAAGCGTGGTTCCAACCCATGTCGCCCCTCACGGGGCTTGGATGTGGGGGGCGGTGTCGGTGCTATAGACAGGCCGCTCCTAACGGAGCTTGGTCGTGGATTCACTTGAAATGTTGAAGAGCCTCGTTTTTCGTGATGGGCGAATGGTAGGACGCGATGCCTGTTGGTTGGGTATCGCGCCGCGTCGTTCCTGAAAACCGGCCCAGGGGCCAAGCCGCGTCCCCACGGTTCGGCAGGAGCCGAACCCTCCAATCGCAAGGCTCTCGCGCCACGACTCCGCGCCGCCATCCCTGATCTTGTCGGCGTGCCACCATTTCGGACGGCCTCGGGAAGCACGGGAAACTACAGAATGCCCCTCACTTACAATGCAACCAGTCTGAGCAAAGCCGCGCAGCACTGTATTTGCCACTGATGGGCACGAGCCTGCTGCACGGTCAAATCCGGCAAGTACGAGACGAACAAAAAAACGTTGACGCGCCCGGCTGATTCTGTTCTACTATAAATCGTGGTTATTGGGGAGTCTTCTCCATTGTTGACCGAGACAAGATGAAGATAGAATTCGTGAGTTAGTGATTGACGTTTCTGGGGGTGTTTGTATAGTGGTTCGCAAATCAATGCGGTAGGAATTGCATAGGCCGACTAAGGGATTCAATTTATGTTCCAGCGGGGCGACAACGTGATCCAGATGAAACCAACAAGCGGTAAGTTCTCCATCGCCAACTCACTCGCCAAGCTGATTACAGTTGCGTTACTCCTTGGCGGGGCGAACGGCGGAGTTCTCGCGCAGACTTGGAACCTAGCGAATGACTTCAGCACAACGAATACGACTTCAATTGACATGGGGATCTCGAATGCTTGGAGCGTTGGCTACGACTCTGTTGGAGTTTTGGACAACAGTATAGATCGAGTTTACTGGACCACCACTAGTTCACCCGCTGCTTTCAATTTTACACCGTTCACCACAAAGGATGTCGACAGCAGTGGATGGATCGACCATGTTCCCTCTAGGCCAGCACCCTACAATCCTGCATGGGTGATAAGTAACGACGGAGTGCCTGGATTTGCAAAAGTGGTATACGCCAATGACTTGGATACCCCAGTTGGCTCGGTCTTCCTCCACGCATTTGACGGGGCAACGGGCGGACGAAAGCCCGTCGTCGTACGTTGGGTGGCGCCGAGTGACGCTTCCAATGTTACCGTGACCTTGACTGCTTGGGTGGCGGCGGATTACTCAGCAAGTGAAAACCGAATTCATGTCGGCATTCTTCAGGTGAATCAATCGACCAACTTCTTCCGTAGCGCCCCGGAGAGTTCTTTTGAATTCACGGACGTGAACAACGTGGAAGGGGTGACAAACACAAGTTCGTCCATGCCGTACATCATGACCGTCACCAACATCAATTTGCTCGCTGGAGATACGCTGTATTATTTGATCGCCCGTCGTGACGACACTGGGATAGGTGGCTTCATCGGCCTCAATATGATTGTCGAAGTACCGCAGCCGGCAGAGGTGCCCGAACCTAATGTGTTATTGTTCGCTTCAATCGGTTCGCTTTCTCTGCTGTGGCTCCGAAGACATCGGAACAGTTGAGTCCACTAAGCGATCGCCCCGGCACAGTCCGAACTGTTGAGTTTCATTCGCGCCCGCTCTTCACCTTAAGAATTGTAGCCACCGCCTCGTGGTTCCAGGTGAGCGCGATCTGTAAGGGGGTTCGATCTTGAGGGTCCTTGGAGTTCACGTTCGCCCCGCTCTTGATCAAGAACTCGACCATCTCGATTCGCCCGACGTGCGCAGCCCAATGAAGCGCTGTCCATCCCTTCGCATCGCGGGCGTCCACAGAAGCGCCCTTTGACAGTAGCAACCGGGCCATCTCGACCTTCCCGTTTTCGAGCGCGAGACGAAGCGGAGTGCGTCCGTCATTGTCGCCGGCTTCCAGTTCCGAGCCTGCCTTGAGGAGTGATTCCACCAATCCCTTCCGGTCTGCTACTGCGGCCCAATGCAGGGCTCCCCATCCGGTCTTGCCCTTGAGATTGACGTCGGCATGCTTTTCCAGCAGGAGTTCGACGACCGTAGAATGGCCATTGGCAATCGCCCAGTGCAACGGTGTGAATCCGCCCTCATCCTTCGCGTTGGGTTCGGCTCCTTTGTCCAGGAGGAAGGCCATGACATCGCGATGACCGTTGCGAGCCGCGAGATGAATCGCCGAGACGCTCGACTTGACCCGGGCGTTGATCAAACCCGGGTCAGCCTTGAGCAAGGCTTTGACTCGTTCCAGGTCGCCCAGCGCGGCTGCGGTAAACAGGTCATATCTCGCGCCCCGTGACTGGAGCAGCCTGACCATTTCCTTCTGTCCCGCCAGGGCCGCTTGCAGGAGCACGCTCTGGCCTTTTGCGTTCTCTGCATTCAAGTCAGCTCCCCGATCCAGCAACAAAGCCGCAACATCAGTTCGTCCCAGCCGCACCGCCAGGGCCAGTGGCGTGGTACCATCTGGAGCGGCGGTGTTCATGTTCACCTTCTTGTCGAGCAGCAGGCCGACCAGCTCCTTGCGATTCTGTTCGACCGCAATGTGCAGGGACGTGCCTGTGTCACAGACGGCGTCGAGTTTTGCCTTCTTCTCTGCCAGGAGCTCGACCATTTCCCTCCGTCCATTCCACACCGCCCAGTGCAACGGTGTCCTGCCCTGCGCGTCGGTAATATTTACATCCGCGCCATGGTCCATGAGCAGCCGTGCCGTTTCCAGGTAGTTTTGATGTACTGCCAGGAACAGAGGGGTCTGGCGGTTGAAGGCACGGGCGTTGGGATCGGCGTTTCTCGCAAGCAGCAGCTCTGCTATCGCCTTCTGCTTGTACCAAGCGGCAAAATGCAGAGGAGTTTTTCCCTCCGCGTCGGGGGCGTTGATGTCGGCATGGGCGTCGAGCAGGCGCTCCACGGTTGCTGTGGCACCGTGCTCGACCGCGTAGTGAAGGGGTGTTCGCCCACTCATGTCCCTGGCATTGGGGTCAACGAGATAAGCCAGCAACACATCCACGGTCTCCTTGGTTCCCAACCACGCGGCCAGGTGAAGCGGTCTCATCTCCCTCGCTCCTTTTGCCTCGGGGTCCGCGCCTTCCCACAACAGGTGCCGCGCTACGTCTGCGTAACCGTACTCCACTGCCATGTGGAGCGGCGTCGCCCGGTCCTTGGTTTCGGCCCTGACATACGCATCCCTCTTCAGCAGCAGTTCCACTACCTCAAGCCGGCCTCGGCGTGCGGCCCAGTGCAGCGCAGTCCATCCATCGCCGTCGCTTGCCTCAACCAGCTTCGGGTCCTTGTTCAAGAGAGATTCAACAACATCCGCCCGGCCCAGGCCTGCCGCAGCGAAAACATCCACACTGGCGGCATGGGCAATCAACAACTCAGCCACGTCGTCCCGTCCCTCTGCCACAGCCAGATGAAGCGCTGTGCGAGTCAGGTGCGGCACCTTGACGTTGATGTCTGCACCCCGGGTCAGAAGCAGAAGAACCATCGATTTGTTTCCCTTTTCTGCCGCCCAGTGCAGTGGTGTCCTGCCTTGGTCATCGGTCTGACCAACCAGAGAAGGCTGGCTGACCAGAAGTTCCTTCACCTTGGATTCGTCGCCTGCCTTGGCGGCGTCGTGGATGGGAGCGGAGAGGGAGATCGTGGTTGTCGCGGCAGTCAGACCAACAACAAGAATTGGAATGAGACATTTCATGGTGCGGAGGTCAGGATTGCTTCATGGTGAACCGGTGTTCCCATGCAGTTTTGTAGGGCGCGATGCCTGTCGTCTGGGTATCGCGCCGCGTCGTTGGCAATGCGACCCTGACGGCGCGATACCCCGAGACGACACTGGGCATCGCACCCTACAACAACAACGCCAAAGATTTCACGTTCTTGAAAGGTCATAACATGTCCCCCTGCCAGCGTCGCAAATGGCGCAGGGCGGGCAGACACGTCTTGCCGTTGTAGAGGAAGTTGCCGAGGATGCCGGCCAGGTCGTAATCCACGAACAACGGACGGTCGGCCACCAGGAACTTCGAGGAGGCGAGCATGCTGTCCATCGGGCGCAACAACTCCGTGAACTGCGCCGTCAACACCGCGCGCTGGCTTGTCCACTGTTCGACGCAACCTTTGCCGAACTTGCGTTCTTTGTGGCGAATGGCCATGAGTCGCTCAACTATGGGGAGCTTCGGGAGCACGTAGCTGTCGTTGATCTTGAAGCCGACCCCTTCGAGGTCGTTCTCGATGTACCGGGCGAGAATTGCCTGGATGCCTTCCTTGTCCTTCGGGAACAGGCCGAGACGGAACCGCGCGTCCACGTAACGCGCCACTTCTTGGCCGAAATCGGTCTCGTCCACCACGGCCTTCTTGCCATCGAGGATGCAGGGCACGGTGTAGCCGCGACCGCGCGTGGCCTCGATCACGCTCGAACGGTCGTGCAGGGGGATGTTGCGGATACGATGCGGAATGCGGTGCCGCTCCAGGATACGACGGATGGTGATGCAGAACGGCGACCATGGGAACTGGATCAGGGTGATCATGCGCACTCAGAATGAATGAATCTCATCAAAAAGCAAGTTGCTCCATTGCGCCGCACGCGCGAGTGGGAGGCAGCATGATTACCGGCACCGGGGCACATTCTCTGGCGGCTGCTCCATTCGTGGCTGTTCGTGAAATTCGCGGCCTACTCTGCTTGGAAGGCAGAATCATTTCCACAAGAAAGCCTTGTGTTCACTCATAGTCCATGACCTCCGAGAAATGACTGACAATGTCCCTCCCAGTTTTCGTTCATGTCCCAATCGGCATAGGTGAGGGCATTGTCGAATTGAAGGTCCAGCCGGGTCTTGGTCTGGTTTCCCTTCGAATCGTACCTATCCTGATGACAGAATCCGTGCGCACAATCGTAGCGTACAACAACCTGCCATGCGTTGCCAACCAACAGTTCCAGTTGCACGACAAAGCTGATGACCCGCCCTCGATCGGTCTCGTGGCGGTGCCGTTTACGGACACCTTCCTCCAACAGCACCAAGTACTCAACGTCTTGCTCATTCCTCATTCGCGCCCATTCGTGAAATTCGCGGCCCAACCCAGCCCGGTCTTTTTGTGGATCTTCGCGCCCTTTCGTGGCCATTTCCTCCGATCATCGTCGCTCCACAATCTCCTGTTGTTGGCGGAGTTTGACGATGCTGTTCGCAGGGCAGACGCCGCGCCAGAAGAGATTGGGGTAGAGAATGGAGTTGCGGCCGATGATGGAGCCGGGAGTGAGAACGCAGTTGCAGCCGATGTCGGCACCGTCGCCCAGGACCGCGCCGAACTTCCGCAGCCCGGTGTCAATGCCCCTGCCCGCGTGCAGCACGATGACGTTGCCGTCGAGGGATTTCAAGTTGGACAGAACGACACCGGCGCCGAGATGTGATTGGCAGCCCAAAATCGAATCGCCCACGTAACTGAAATGGGGGACCTGCACGTTGTTGAAGAGAACGCAGTTCTTGAACTCGCTCGCGTTGCCGAGGACGCATTCGTTGCCGACGAGGACGTTGCCGCGGATGTAGGCGCTGGCCCGCACCTGGCAATTCTCGCCGATGATCGTCGGGCCGAGAATCACCGCGCCGTGTTCGACGACCGTTCCTTTGCCGATCGCCACGTTTTCCTCAATGAACGGACTGCCGACGACTTTGCACAGGCGTTGCGGTTTTGCCAGCCTGTTCGCCAGCCCGGGAAGTTTTCGCAGCGCGTCCCAAACGAACTCCGTTCCTTCGAACAGCTCGGGACAGGGGCATTGCGCCAGATCGAAGAGGTCTTCAGCATGCAGCATGGCGACCATCCTACCGGGGGGCAGGGAGAAAGTCCAATCTCACGGCTCCCAGTGTAGAGGCCGCTGTCCCGGGCGGCGGCTGTGTTGTCCCTCCACCGAAAGCGGCCCCGCTCGCTCACGCTCGCAGCTACGCCAGCACCCATCAACCCGCCCTGCGTTTCAGCGTGACACGAGCCACGGCGCCGACTTCTTCGGCAGGGGGCGTCGGGTCCGTCATCTTCTTCCACACGAGCCAGAGCCCGATGAGCAAGGGCACGATCGCCAAGGCGAACACCACCCGGTACTCGCCGCATAGTTTCAAAACCAGTCCCCCGAGAAATGGCCCTGCCAGGCTCATGGGACTGATGACGACGCTGGTGAGCGCGTAATACTTGCTCTTGTCGGGATGCGGGCAAAGCGCGGCGATGAGGTGGAACATGTAATTGACTCGAAACACGCCCACGGCACCGAGCAGAAACGCGGAGAACAGGAAGGTCGTCCGCGTGGCGGGAAAGACGAGCACGACATACATCGCGATCGCGCACACGTAGAACCACTGATTGCAGGCGCGCGCGCCGAGGCGGGTTACGACGTAGTGTCCGATGGGGACGATCGCGATGGCACCGATCACGCGTACGAAGCTGCACGGGGCGGCGATGGCTTCGCCGAATTTCGTGACGCCGTAAAAGGCAATGAAGGTCGAGCCCAGCGTCGAGAGCCAGTTCATCCATTCGCTGAGCAGGAACACGCGCAGGTTGCGGTCGGCGCGGAGGATTTCGGCAAACTCACGCAGGAATGACCGCATCGGTTTCCACTCGGCAGGCCGCGGGATGGGGGGATGCGGGTCGCGCATGAGCGCGAACATGCACGTGGCGAGGACGGTGAAGCAAATGGCGACAATGAAACACCAGAGGTAGTTGCGTTGCGAAGGGCCGCCACCGGCGTTGAGCACGGGAATGCAGAGCGCGGCGCCGATGGTGCCGGCAATCTGCGAGAAGAACAGGGCCGTCGAGTAACTGGCCGAGCGATACTTGGGCGGAAACAATCGCAGGCGCAGTTGCTGGTAGAACGGGTAACAGAAGGCGTTGCCCAGACCCGCCATCGCGAGCGCGACGACGATCATGGTTCGCAGGATCGCCTGCGAGTCGGTCAACGCCAGCGCCAGCGTGGTCAGCAGGTACCCGAAGACGATGAAGCCCTGCCCGAGCGCCGCGCCGCCGATGACGTGGGTGATGCGTTGCTGGAAGTAGGGCACGAAGAGCTGCGGGGCGTACAGCAGCAGGCAGTTTGCAGTCGAGGCGAGCGCCACGAGCATGGCGTTGCCGCCGAGCGAGTACATCAGCGCGGAGAGAATGTCGAACGTGATGAACGCCACGCCGAACGCCCACAACGCCTCCAGCGCGATGATCAAAGCTACGTTTCGATCCACCTTCATGGAGGGCTGGAGTTTGTTTGGTGTCCCGCCTTCAGGCGGAAGTTGGAAGGCGCCGACTGAAGTCGGTACACCGAACGGTCGGTCCGCGTCAGGCCTGCGGCGGTTTCTGGTCCGCGGCCGGTGTCGGTTCTGGAGCGGCTTCGGCCTTCGCCTCCGCCGTGGCTACCGGCTGCGCTGCACTGCCTTCCTCGTGCTTCCAGGGAGCCTGCGCCTGACGGAGTTTCTCCATCTCCTCGGGGGAGGGCGGCTCCTCGATGTGTGTGGCGGGGACGTGTTCCTCGGCGGAGACTTCGTCCGTCTCCTCGTTGACAATGGGGCTCTCTCCCGGGAGGGCTTTCACGTCGAGCCTGGCCTCGGTCGTTGGCGCGGTGATTTCGACGTGTTTGCGGAACTTGACCGAGACGATCTTGCTGATGCCGTGTTCCTCCATTGTCACGCCGTACAGCGCGTCGCCCATGGCGATGGTGCGTTTGTTGTGGGTGATGATGATGAACTGGCTCTGGTTGACGAAGCGTTGCAGGATCTTGATGAAACGGTTGATGTTGGATTCGTCGAGCGGGGCATCGAGTTCGTCGAGCACGCAGAACGGGCTTGGCTTGACCATGTAGATCGAGAACAACAAGGCCACCGCGGTCATGGTGCGTTCGCCGCCGCTCAGCAACGAGATGCTCTGAAGCTGTTTGCCGGGCGGGCGCGCCACGATCTCGATGCCGGATTCGAGCACGTCGCCTTCGTCCACGAGCAACAGGTTTGCTTTGCCGCCGCCGAACAGCTCGCCGAACATCTCCTGGAAGTTGGCGCGGATTTTCTCGAAGGTCTCCGTGAACATCTGCTTGGTGGTCGTGCTGATTTTGGCGAGCACTTCGAGCAGTTGTTCCTTCGCTTTGAGCAGGTCGTCCTGTTGTTCACTCAGGAATTTGTGGCGCTGTTCCAGTTCCTCGAATTCCTCGACCGCGCCAATGTTGACCGGGCCCATGGCATCGAGCCGGCTCTGCAATTCCACCACCTGCTGCTGGACTTCGTCCCAGTTGGTGACGGTGGCGCCCGCCTGGGCCGCTTCGGTGGCGGTGACCTCGTGAATCTCCGGCTTGCCGGTGTCCGCGATGGTGATCATGAATCCTTCGCCGCGGATGTCTTCAAGGTTGACCTGGTACTTCTGCTGGATGCGCTCCTTGAGCTGGTTGACCGTCATGCGCAACTCCGTGAGCTTGATGTCCACGTCGTTCTTGCGCTGTTGTGCCTCGGAGGATTGCTTGTGGAGAACGCGAATCTGCTCCTCCTGCTGCGAAATCTGGGCGTTGATCTCCTGCCGGCGCGCGTTGCGTTCGTTCAAGAGGCGGTCCACTTCCGCCCGCTCCGCCTTCAACTGTTCGAGCTGCGCCTGCGACTCAGCGATCTCGGCCTGCAACAGCGCGGTCCGTTGCGCGTTGCTTTCGATCTCCGCCCGGCGCGAAGCGATCTGTTCGCGCAACTCCGTGACTCGCATCTCGGCGGGCTGCTTCTGTCCGAGCAGGCTGTCACAACGCTGCTGCCCGGTGGCGAGCGCGATCTTCGCATCCGTCAACTGATCGGAGACCCGGCGACGCTCGTCTTCGAGTTCGGCCACGCGCTGGTCCGCCTGGCTCAACTGCGCGTGCAACTCCTCCTGCCGCTTCCCATTCGCTTCGATCTGCGTCAAGATCTCCTGACGGCGGCCGACCTGCGCGCCTTCCTGCGACGAGAGCGAGTGCAACTCGAAATCCACCGTCTCGACCTTGAGGACGACATCCTGACTTTCGCTTTCAATAATGTGCAGCTCGCCCTCTTTCGACGCCAGCGTCATCTCTGCGCGATGCATGGCGCTCGTTTGATCGCTCACTTCTCGATCCAACGCGACTCGTTGCGCCTCGACTTCGGTCAAGCGTTGCTTCAGCGACTGCGTCGCCGCCGTGAGTTGCTCGACGATCTTCTGGCACTCGGCGATCTGTCCGCGTCGCACGAGCGGTCCCGTTGACGACGCGCCGCTGACGACGAGACCCTCCCGGCCAACCCATTCGCCGTCGCGCGTGACCATGTCCCAATCGTGCGACGGATGCGCGAGCGCGGTCTGGATTGTGTCCACGATCAACACCTGGCCGAGCACACGCTCCACCGCGGGCCGGTATTCGGGAGCGCATTCCACCCGGTCGGCCGCGCAGCCGATCGCCCACTCGGGCGGGGCGCCGCGGGGTTTCGCCTCGGCGCTCCAGTTGGTCAATAACAACGCCGCGCGACCGATCTGCTGGCCGCGCAGGATGCCGGCAATCGCCTGCGCGCTTTCCGCGTCGCGCACGAGGATCGCCTGCAACGAATGTCCGAGCGCGGTCTCCATCGCCACGGTGAAATCAGGGGAGACGTGAAGCACCTGCGCAAGCGAACCAGCGACGCCGAACTCGTTCGCGCGCTGCAGCAGCGCCTTGCCGCCTTCCGAGATTCCGTCATGCTCGGCTTCGAGTTGCTGCCACAGACGCAGCTTCTGCGATGAGCCTTCCAACTGCGCGGATTGTTCAAGCAACTGGCTGTGTGCCTCCTGGAGTTGTCGCCCCAATTCCTCCAATTTCCGGCGTTTTTCCTGCAATCCGGCGCGCTCGGCCTCGATCTGCTCTCGTTGACGGGTGATCTCAGTACGGAACGTCTCGACCTTCTGCTCGTACTGCTCGCGCTGTACGGCGAGCGTATGCTTTTCGGCAGTGAGCCGTTCCAATCGCACCGTTGCATTGCGTTGCGTCGTGTCGAGCGAGGACAACTCGTTTCGCAGGTGTGCGGTCGTGCTCTCCAACTCGATGGACTGGTTCTTGAGCTGATCGGCTTCCTGCTGCTGCAATTCGATCTGTTCGTCGGTCTGCTTCGAGGCGGCGGCGAACTCTGTCACGCGGGCTTGCTCGCGCTTCACAGACTCCTCCGCCTGCTTCAACTCCTGCTCGATTTGAGCGAGGTTCTGCTGCTGCACCACAATCTTCTCTTCCGACGCGGCGATGTCCGCCTCGGCGCGTTTGGTCTGCTCGGCCAGTTCCGCGATGCGTTCGTTGTTGAACGAGATGCGCTGCGAATGTCTTTCCTGGTTTCCCTGGATCTCCATGCCGCGCTGCACCACCTGGTTGGTCTGGAGTTCCAACTCTTCCAGGCCACGCCGTGTGGCGGAGAGTTGCGACTCGCCCGATTCGGTTTGACGCATCGCCTCGGCCAGTTCGGCGGCGAACTTGTCGGCCTCGGCCTGCCGCGCTTTGATCTGCTCGATGTACTCGTCGTACTGGTGACGCGCCAGCCGTGTCTCGAGCATCTTCAACTGATCGTGCAGCTCCCGGTACCGTCGCGCCTTGCCAGCCTGACGCTGCAGTGAACCGATCTGCCGTTTCACCTCACGGATGATATCGGCGAGGCGCACGAGATTCGCTTCGGTGTGTTCGAGTTTGCGGAGCGCCTCTTTCTTCTGCGACTTGAACTTCGTGATCCCGGCTGCTTCTTCAAAAATCATGCGGCGGTCTTCGGGATGCGCGCTGAGAATCTGATCAATCTGCCCCTGCGCCATCAGTGAGTACGAGCTGCGCCCGACGCCGGTATCCATGAACAATTGCTGCACGTCCTTGAGCCGCACCGGCGTCTTGTTGATGAAATACTCCCCGTGGCCATCGCGGAACACGCGGCGCGAGACGGTGACTTCGTTGTATTCAATCGGGACACCCGCCGCGCGCAACTGCTCCGGGTTCACGTCGCCGACGGTGAGGCTGACCTCCGCCATGCTGATCGGGCGACGATTGTCGGTGCCGTTGAAAATCACGTCCGCCATCTCGCCGCCGCGAAGCGCCTTGGCGCTTTGCTCGCCGAGCACCCAACGGATCGCATCGGCGACGTTGGACTTGCCGCAGCCGTTCGGGCCGACGATGGCTGTCACACCCGGCAGGAATTCGAGGGAGGTCTTTTCAGCGAAGCTCTTGAAGCCAACCAACTGAAGGTTTTTCAGATACATTGGCGGGTAAAAGTGTCACAGTGAACCTGCCGAGTAAAGCGCAAACTTCCATTAGCAGTGTCTCACTGGCTTCGAAGCCACAAGATATCGGGCTTTCAAGTTATCCACCGGTTGTTCACAGGTTGTGAATAACTCGGCTCAGAAGCGGCGAATTACCGGCGATAACCCACAGCCGGCTCGGTACCAATCGAGTCGGTTTTCCACTCTCGCGACGACCTCTCCTTCGATTCCCGGCCTGCGAGTTCTACCGGAGCCGGCTTCGGCTCGCGGTTGGACTTCTCCACTTTGGCTTCATGATCACGAACTCGTTCCTCTCGCTGCGGCTCTGCTCGCGGAGGCTGGAGGGCTCGCTCATAACCTTTGCGACCGGAAGAATCGCTGACCCGATTGGATTGGGTCGGCAGCTCGCGACGGGAAATCTGCGTGACCTTGCGCTCGTCTTCGCGCGAGATGTTCTGCTTGGGTCGCGCGACGGGTTTTGGTTTCGGCTCCTCGCGCCCCGGAAAATCCATCCGCTTCGGCTCTGTAGGCGGGTAGTAGGTTGGCGGCGGGTTCTTGACCGAGCCCGGCCCGCTCCGAGTCGGCAACGCAGCCGGCAGCACGACGGCTTTCTCCTTTTGCTTTTCTGCCTTCTGTTCCGCGCGCGCGGCAACGTGACCGTCAGGACGATTCTCGCTGAGTGCTTTCTTTGGCTCGACCAAATCGCTACGGGGCGATGCCGGCGCTGTGTTCGCCAGAGTCTGTGGCTTCACGGTCTTTCTCTTGGACGGCTGGTCGGAGTCCTGTCGGATGTCCCGGGCAGGCTTCTCATTCTCCTCACGAGCTATCGGGCGACTTGCCTGCTTCGAGAGTCGCTCGGGCGGCTTGACCACGTCCGCGACCTTCTGTGTCCGCACCTTCTGTCCCGTGGCGGCCTCGACTCCGGCCACCCCAGGGCCGTAGTTGATCACGCCCTTGTTGACGAACTTCGTCTTGGTGACGTTCTTGGTCTTGTTGACGATCTTGACGCTGTGCTCGGGTGCCACGATCACGCCGCGATGGACTGGTTCGCAGAAGCGGCCACGAGGAACGACCACGTAATCGGAGTACCGCACGCCCCAGTCACAGTAGCTCGAAGAGGAGTAGAAGAAATGGAACTGAGCCGGTGGCGCCGGCGCCCACGCCACGTAATCGTCGCATTCGCGCCACACCACCCATGCGGGCGACCAGACCACGCCGGGAGTCCACACCCATCCACAGCGCGGCATGAACACCCAGTTGCCGTAATGATACGCAGCCCAGCCCCATGGCTGGTACGATTGCCAGGTCCAGCCCCAGCTCGTGTACACCCACTGGCCGTCGCTGGAGTAAGGCCGCCAGTCGTTCGGCTGGTCGTACGGCTGCCACACGCGGCCGTACTCGGGAGTCTCGAGCCAACGACCGTATTCACGCAGCGGCTCCTGAAAATCCTCGACGCGTTGGATGGACGTCGGCGGCGCGTCCTGCAGGGACGGATCGTATGCGGGAGCTTGCTCCCGATAGTCCGGCCCGGGCGCGGTGGCCGGCTGTTGCTGTTGTGGTGCTTGGGGTTGGCTGGAAGCATACGATCGCGTCTCCTCCTGCACGTAGCGCGGTGGATTGCTCGACGGTGGAGGACCATAGGACGTGCTGACCGGGGCGCTGACCTGAGCATTCTCTGTCGTGCAGCCCGCGAGCGCGAGCAACGCTCCTGACAACGATGCGAAGAGTTTTGTTCTCATATGTATGCCCACCTTCTATCCGAGCACTTAGACCGTGAGCGGTAGCGCTTATTCAGGAGCGAATCTGACTCGAATTTCGTTCCATCCGGTACCCGTTTCCATAGAATCCGGTGCCGTGAAACCGACAACTCAGAGCCTGTGCCTCGCTCTTCTGTTCCTGCTGTTGGTTCGGGTATCGTGGGCGTTTGATGTACCGGACTACAAGCTGCGGTTTCGGATTGATCGGGTCGAGACCACCAACGCTCCGCCCGACGTCACCAAGCGCGGCTGGTTCATCCATGGCGGAAAGGCCAACACCCCGCTCAAGGTGGGCGATTGGTCCGACTGGATTGAAATCTCCGGCGACCTCAAAACCGGGATTCTCACCAAACGCTACCCGAATCTCTACCTGAAGAAGTATCCCGTCGTGACGGCGTTCACGGTGCACCCGCATCCGTTCCAGCGAATGCAGTTGAGCGTCGAGTGGGAAACGGCCGACTCGAAGGGAACGTACTCGGCGACCTATGCCACACCGAGCGTTGCCGCGTTGCTCTGGCTCGATGACGCGAAGAAGCATCGCATCAGTTCCTCCTCCGAATACAACCAGCGATACGTCTTGCAGGCCGGGAAGCTGAAACTGACGCCCGAAAATCTGCCGAAGCAGTTCACGTTTGTGGATCGGTTCATCGGCATTGATGGCGACGAGAAGGCATGGGACGACGGCGTGCGGTTGTTGACGCTCCTCGGGTTCAACACCATTGCGGACGCACCGAAATCGCTTGTGGCGCGTCAGGGCATTACGCGCACAGCGGGCGCGGTGTACTGGCCGCCGCTCATCCACGACGCCGACGCCAGGGTCACGAATCCGCAAGCGATGGACGAATGGGCACAGCAAATCGCCGACGGCTTTCGCAAGTCGGGCTGGGAGCCGAGGGACGTTGCGTTCTTCGCCCTCGCCGATGAGCCGGGGTGGTACTACCCCGCCGCGTTCAACGGCACCTGGCCGAAGAACGATCCGGAGATGCGCGCGCGGCTGCTCGGGTTATTCCGCGAGTACCTCAAGGCGAAAAAGTTTCGGCCCGCGGACTTCGGCTCGAAGACGTGGGACGGAGTCGAGTTCCTTGGCCGCAGCGGCGCAACGAACTTACCGGCCAAACGCCGCTACTACTGGACGATGCGGTTCTTCGCTGATCACTCCGCGGACGTGATGGCGCGTTGGACGCAGGCGTTGGAGCGGGCGTTCTATCCCGGCATGCCGATCGCCTGTAACTGGAACTTTTTCGCAGGACGCTACTACGTGCCCGGCCCCGTCGCCAACAACGCCGACAAGCAAAGTCCCGACGCTGCGATGGGCGGACACGACTGGATTGATTTCGGGCGCAAACGTGGCGTGACGGCGTTGTGGACAGAGGATTGGTTCGGCGATGCGATGGCGCCGCAATGGTCGTTCTACATGAGCAAACTCCGCAGCGCAGCCGATCACTACAACCTCGCGCGCCGTCCAGCCGATCCCGTTCCCATCGGCACCGGCGGGTACGTCATCGGCGCAACGACGGGCGACAAACCGGGCGGTTGTCTCCAGAAAATCCTGAGCGTGCTCGGTCACGGCGGCAAGACGATCAAGTTCTACGTGTTCGGCCCCGAGTACGCATTCCCCGGCAACTGCTGGTCGGAGAAACCCGAGCGTCTCGCCGAGATCGTCGATGCCATGCGCGTGGTGGGCAAAGCCGAAGACCTACTGTATCCCGGCCAACCCGTCCCCGCCGAGGTGGCCATCCTCACACCGCAGAGCGCCCAGGTCTGGGATAAGAGGGAAGAACGAATCGCCAAGGGGATCGAGGACGCCACCAACGTTCACCTCAACCGTGACACCGTGGATTATATCGCCGAGACGTTCAACATGTACTGTGCGCTCCAGCACGCCAACATCCCGACCGATTGGGTGGATGAACAAGACCTCGCCAACGGGAAATACCTGCGCCGTTTCAAAGTGCTCTACATCACGGCGCCCAATCTCCCCAAAGCCGCCGTGAAAGGTTTGGAACGCTGGGTTGCCGACGGAGGAACGCTTGTGGCCATCGCGGGCGCCGGTCAGTGTGACGAATACGACGAGCCGTCGCGCGCGATGGAGCGGTTGCTGGGGATCAAGGGTGTCTCACGACCCCGGCTCTATTCACCCGCTCATGCCGTGGCCAAGGGAAGGATTGTGACTTCGGCATACTCGGATTCTGCGGCGCCGCATTTTGTCGCTCACGGATTCGAGCAGATTCTCGCCCCGACCACGGCCCGAGCACTCGCTCAGTTTGAATCCAACGGACAGACGGCAGTCACCAGCAACCGCTTCGGGAAAGGCAGCGCGATCGTCCTGGGAACGCTGATCGGCACTGCCTACAACCTCGGAGGCCAGACCGAATCGGCTCGCGCCTGGCTGATGCAGGCCAAACCTGCGGTGGAGGTGGATCGCCCAAGAATCGAGACGCCCGTTCTGCAGTCCGAGAAGGGCATGGCAATCACAGTTCTCAACTGGACGGGGCAATCGCAGAAGGAACTGAAGTTCGAGATCAGTTCAGCCAAGTCGGTGAAGCGCGTCGTGTCCGTCCAACTCGGCGAGCAGAAGTTCACGCAGGAAGCCGACAAGCTGCGCCTCACATTACCCGAGCTCGGTCCCGCCGATGTCCTGAAGCTCTACTGGTAGGTGATGCCGAAAAGCAAAACGCCCCAGACGCGGATCTGGAGCGTTTCGGTTGGAAATGATCGCCCGTTACTTCTTTTTCTTCCGCTTGATCTCAGCTTCTGCATCTTCCGCGGGTTCGACGAACTCATACTTGACCTTGCCTTCGGTGATTTCCTTGAGGGCGATATCCATCGGGGTCAGCTTTTCCGTGCCGCCGACGAGCGGCCGGTGCCCCTGGTTGATCTGCCGGACGCGCCGGGAAACAACGTTGATCAACACCATCGTGTTCGGGATTACCTTCGATGCAGATTCCAAGAGTTCTTTCTTCATAGTCGTACAAAGCGGGCAACAATAGCAGCTTTCATTTTCAACACAACCCCAAAAATCCCTCTATTTCAGAGTCGCCGCGAGCCTGGAGCCGAGCGTCTCGGCGTCCTTTTCTGGGCCGGTCACTTCGCCCCTGCGCGGGTTGGTACCGTCTTCGTTGAACACCGCGCCGCGTAGATGAAGCTGGGCTTCGGAGACGACGGCGTGCGCAGCCACCGGTATCTGACAACCACCGCCAAAGGCACGGAGAAACGCCCGCTCCGCAGTGACGGCGGCGAAACTGGCAAAATGATTCAGCCGCGAGACGACGGATTCGGTGCGTGGATCGTCAACCCGTGTCTCGATCGCCAGCGCCGCTTGCCCCACGGCGGGGAGCATCACGTCGAACGGCAGCAGAGCGTACTGGAGCGGCGGGTCAAACTGCAGTGTCTCGGCAGACTTTGCTTCATTGAGAAACCCGAGCCGCTTCAACCCGGCCGCGGCGAGCAGGATTCCCTGCCATTCCTCCGACTCCGCCAGCTTGCGCAGCCGGGTGTCCACGTTGCCGCGAATCTCGATGACGTTGAGCTTCGGTGAACGCGCCAGCAGTTGCGCTTTGCGGCGCACGCTGCTGGTGGCAACCGTACCCTCATCCGGTACCGGCATCTTCGTTTTCGAAATGAAGGCATCGCGTGGGTCTTCGCGTTTCGGCACGGCCGCGAGCGTGAGCCCGGCGGGAACGTCGCTCGGCAGGTCCTTGCAACTGTGGACGGCGAGATCGATCGTGCCGCGGAGCAATGCTTGTTCGAGCTCTTTGGTGAACAGCCCCTTGCTTGACTCGGTGACCTTCGCCAGCGACGCCGTCTTCATCTTGTCGCCGGTGGTCTTGATGGTCTTGATCTCGAATTGGAGCCGCGGAAACGCCTTGCGCAGCGTGTCGAAGGTCCAGTTCGCTTGCGCCAACGCGAGCGCGCTGCCGCGTGTGCCGATGGTGATGGGTCGTTCTGCCATTCCTGCGCGCTCCGCTCTACGCCCCACGCTCCACGTTGTTGGGTTGTCTCCGCAGCCAGGTCTGCACCTGCTCGACCTTGGCGCGGATGATCTCCTCGCAACGCGTGAGTTCCAATTCGCGCGCTTTGCGGTTCTCCTCCGCGACGACCTGGAGATTGTCGAGGTTGTAGAGATAGACGTTGTCCATGTCGTTGACCAACGGCTCAACGTCACGTGGCATGGCGATATCAATGAGAAACAACGGACGCTGCTGCCGCAGCCTCATCAGCGGCGCGAGCTTCTCCTTCGTGATGATAAAATGAGGCGCGGCGGTCGAACTGATCACGATGTCAATCGCAGCGAACTCGCGTTCCCAGTCCTCGAAATGAATCGCCATGGCGCGCAGTTCCTTGGCCAGTTCGGCGGCGCGGTCGAAATTGCGGTTGCTCACGATGACGCTGTGGACGCCCCGGCTGAGCAACGCGCGCGCGGTCTTCTCGCTCATCTCACCCGCACCGATCACCATCACGCGACGATTGGACAGGCTGCCGAAAATCTTCTCCGCCAGCTCGACCGCGACCGTGGCCACGGACACGGTACCCTTGCCGATCCCCGTGCTGCTGCGGACGAATTTCGCCACCTGGAACGTCTTCTGAAAAAGCTGGTTCAAGAATTTCCCGGTGGCATTCACCTGGCGCGCGGTTTCGTACGCTTCCTTTACCTGGCCGAAGATTTCGGTCTCGCCCACGACCATCGAGTCGAGTCCGCTCGCAACGCGGAACAGGTGGCGGATGCTCTCGGGTTCGGCGTGCCGGTACAACGCGCCATCGAGTTGTCGCGCGATTTGTTCGTGCATCGTGCGCA
>CAZOTB010000013.1:0-58762 GCA_964582645.1 uncultured Verrucomicrobiota bacterium
GCGACTTCACCATCAACGGGCTGTTTCTCGATCCGATTGCCAGCCGGGTACTGGACTTTGTCGGTGGGCAACAGGACCTTCAACGGAAACTCGTTCGCACGATCGGCCCGCCGGAGGATCGGTTCACCGAGGACAAGCTTCGAATGCTGCGCTGCGTGAGGCTGGCGAGCACACTTGGTTACGAGATCGAGCCGAACACGTTTGCAGCGGTGCGCGCAATGGCGTCGCAGATCGGACACGTGAGCGCGGAGCGGATTCGCGATGAGTTGATCAAGATGTTCACGGGCGGGAACGCCGGGCGCGGGCTGCAACTCCTCGACGATAGCGGGCTGCTGCATGAGATCTTACCGGAAGTGGAGGCGATGAAGGGCGTGGCGCAGCCACCGCAGTTTCATCCCGAGGGCGATGTGTTCACCCACACGAAGCTGATGATGGACGAACTCCGCGCGCCATCCACCGTGCTGGCGTTCGCGTGTTTGCTGCACGACGTGGGCAAGCCTGCGACGTTCACCGTCTCACAGGAAAAGGGCGGCAGCGAGCGGATTCGGTTCCATGAACACGACCAGGTGGGCGTGGGGATCGCCGACGCCATCCTGCGGCGACTGCGATTCTCGAACGACGAGCGCGAGCAGATTTTGGCATGCGTGGACAATCACATGACGTTCAAGGACGTGACACAGATGAGACGGGCGACGCTGCGGCGGCTTCTGGCGCGTCCGACGTTCGCCGAGGAGATGGAACTGCATCGCATTGACTGTCAGTCGAGCCACCGTGACCTCGGCAACTACGAGTTTCTCAAGGCGAAACAGGCGGAGTTCGCCGCGATTCCACCCAAGCCGCCGCCGTTGATCAGCGGGCACGATCTGATCGCGCTCGGCATGACGCCCGGGCCGTCGCTCGGCAAGCTTCTGCGTGAAGTGGAGGAACAGCAACTCGAAGACAAGCTTCGCACGCGGGAGGAGGCGCTGGAATTTGCGCGGAGCCGGCTGCGGGAAACGGCCTGACGGGTGACGCAGCCTTGGAACCGGGCGCGTTCAAAGCGCGCGAAATGTTTTGACACGCGACCCGCGGAGTGATACACACCGCTCCCAGTTGGTCGGGTGCCCTTGAGCGAAGTCGAGCAAGTTGTTGCGTTGCGATTAGACAGTAGCCATGAAGGAAGGCTGCAAGCCTCTTTCATGGCTTTTCTCTTTTCGGGACTCAGGGCGCGAAACGATGCAACCGCGATGAGGGAGGAGGTGATTGGCACGTGGCGAAAGGTGTGGTGAAGTGGTTTAATGACAAGAAAGGGTATGGCTTCATTCAGCAGGATGGCGGATCTGATGTGTTCGTCCATTATTCTGCGATCCAAGGTCAGGGATTCAAAACCCTGCAGGAAGGACAGAAGGTCGAGTTTGAACTCTCGACCGATGAGAAGGGCTCGAAAGCCCACAACGTGACAAAGTTGCAGTAGTCGAGCTGCCTGCCCCCAGCTCAAGTTTGGAATGCCGACTTTTCCCCAGAGTCGAGCACAGTGGTGGTCGTCGTCACAGTTCCAGTTCTCGCCGCAAAGCATGTCAAGGAGCAATTTCGTTCTGGCGATGTATCCTGTCGAGACAGACTCCGATATCGAGCCGGGCGGAGAAAATCATTTGTATTTTGAGCACCGACTTGCTACACGCACGGGAAGCAACCCTTAACCCATAAGAAGGAGAACGGAACGACATATGGCAACCATACCAGGCGCTGAGAAGAAACTCCCCGCGGGCATTTGCGGTATTCTGTTGGGAGGTTTGGGCGTTCACAAGTTCATCCTTGGTTATACCAAGGAAGGCATCATTCAGATCCTGCTCAGTTTCATCTGCATCGGCGGGATCATCGGGCTGATCGAGGGAATCATCTACCTGACGAAATCCGATGAGGAGTTCGTCGCCACCTACATCACGAACAAAAAGGGTTGGTTCTAGCCACCGGTCATCGTGAAGCGCGTGGGATGGATTTGCAAGATTCGGCCTGAGAAGATCGAGGAGTACAAGCGGTATCATGCGGCGGTCTGGCCGGAGATTCTTGACCTCATCCGCCAGTGCTACATCCGCAACTACTCGATTTACTTGAAGGACGACGTTCTGTTCTCTTATCTCGAGTACACCGGTACCGACTTCCAGGCTGACATGGCGAAGATGGGCGCGAACAAGAAGACGCAGGAATGGTGGGCCATCATGAAGCCGATGATGGTGCCGTTGCCCACGCGCAAGCCGGGCGAGTGGTGGGCTGAGGGCGAGGAAGTATTCCACGTGGATTGAGAGACGCGTGCGGCGGAGGTTCGGCCATGCGCAGACGGGAGCGGTGTCTCTGAATGAGAATCTTTGATGGCGTGTACATGATCCAGGGCGAGGTGGGCGGTCGCCCGTTGCAGTTGATGTTGCTGGTGGGCGAGAAGTCGCTCCTGATGGATACCGGCTGCCCGCCCGACCCGCGAAACATCATCCTCCCCTATTTCCGAAAGATCGGCCTGAATCCGTGCGCGCTGACGTACATTGTCAACACGCACTGCGATTTCGATCACACCTGCGGCAATTGGGGAATGAAACAGGCATGTCCCCAGGCGTTGCTAGGATGCGGCAAACTCGACCAGTCGTTGTGCGAATCCCCCTTCGAGTTGTTCTCCAAGCGGTACGATGCCTACAAGAAGGATCACGGCATCCATTATTCGGGCGAGGTGAAGAAGTGGATTCGGGAGCAGTGCGGGAGACATCCGCAGCCCATGGACGTGTGTTGGGTCGGCGGGGAGAAGCTTCGACTGAGCAAGGACTGGGAGGTTGAGTTGCTCCACGTGCCCGGCCACTCGCGCGGACACCTCGCGGTGCTCGATCGCAGGCACCGTGCCCTGTACAGCGGTGACGCCATTCACGGACGGGAACTGCGTGGACTCGATGGCACCATCAAGCTCTGCCCAACCTATCTCTGGGTGGACGAATATCTGCAAACCATTCAGCGAATCGAGAACCTCGACGTGGACACCCTGATCGGTTGTCACTGGCCGATCAAGCGAGGCGACGAGATTCGCGCGTTCTGCGGCGAGAGCCGCAATTATTGCCTCTCCGCCGAGGAACATCTCCTTCGCGCACTCCGTGCCGGCAAGCGTGGCCTCACCCTGCGCCAGCTTTGCGAACAATGTGGTCCGAAACTCGGCGAGTGGCCCCGCAGCGGCGACATTGAGTTGGTCTATACTTTCAACGGTCACGTGTTACGCCTTGAGGCGATGGGCCTGATTCGCGTGGACCGCTCGAAATGCCCACTCCGGTATCGCGCTGTCTGAACTCTCAACCCGCAGATCATCTCTATGAACACAAACATCTGGAAACTCTTCAGCCTCAAAGGTCGCGTCGCGCTCGTCACAGGCGGTGGACAAAATCTCGGCTATGACATGGCCGAGGCGCTCGCCGAAGCGGGTGCCGACGTCGCACTCACTTCGCGCCATCTCGACAAAGCCGAGCGTGCCGCGCAGAAGCTCCGCAAGCGCACGGGACGCAAGATCCTTCCGCTCCAGCTCGATGTCACGTCCGAGGAGGACATCGCCCGCGTCGTGAAGACCACGATCGCATGGAAGAAGCGCCTCGACATTCTCGTCAACAATGCCGGCAGCCGCAACGCCGATCCGAAAACGACCGCGACCTATTTCGACAACGGCCTCGAACACGAACCACTCCGGGACTGGGAGGCCACGATGGCCAGTTATTTGCGAAGCACGTTTCTCTGCACCAAGCACGCGTTGCCGCAGATGAAGAAGCAGAAACGCGGCAGCATCATCAATATCGCCAGTATCTCGGGCATGGTTGGCCGCCAGCGTTGGGTGTACGAGGGATCGCCGGGGATGGTTGGCAACACCACGGACTATTCCGCGGCGAAAGCGGGGGTGCTTGGATTCACAATGGACCTCGCGGCGCAGGTCGGCGAGTCCGGCATCCGCGTCAACGCCATCTCCCCCGGCGGATTCGAGCGTGGTCAACCGAAGGAATTTCTCAAGCGCTACAACCTGATCACCCCGCTCGGCCGCATGGGCACCGACGGCCTGGACATGAAAGGCGCTGTTGTCTATCTCGCCTCCGACGCCTCGTCCTATGTCACCGCGCACAATCTCGTCGTGGATGGAGGATTCACCACCACCAAATGAATGCCAAACCGCACGTACTCATCGTCGGCGGCGGATCCATTGGCGAACGGCACGTCCGGTGTTTTCTCCGCACAGGTGAGTGCGACGTCACTCTCTGCGAGATGGACGCCGCCAAGCGCGACAAGATCTCGAAGACGTATCCCGTCCGACAAACGCTGCCAGATTTCGAAAAGATCAACCTCGCCGGCTATCACACCGTCGTCATCGCCACGCCGGCGCCCTTTCATATCCCGCAATCGCTCAGGGCGGCCCGGGCCGGTTGCCACGTGCTGTGCGAGAAACCGCTTTCGAACAAGTCCGAGGGAATCCAGGAGCTGATTGATGTGTTGAAACGCACCGGACGCACCGGGGCGACGGCTTTCACAATGCGCTCGGTCAACGCCGTGCAACGACTCAAGGAGTTGATAGACCAGGGCAAGATCGGCGTGCCGCGGCTCGCCGTGTGCAATATCTCGCAACATTTCCCGAGCATTCGCCCTGACTATCAGAGGATCTATTTTGCGAAGAAGGCGATGGCTGGCGGGACGTTGTTCGACATGTGTCCGCACATGATCAACATGTTCGAGTGGTTTCTTGGCCCCGAGCGAGACGTGTCGTGCCTGCTCGATCGGCTCGCGCTGGAGGGAATCGAGACGGATGACACGACGTTGTTGAACTTCCGGTATCGCAGCGGTGCGTTCGGCCAGATCAATACGACCATGATCGGTCGCAACTATCGGTACGACATCACGGTCCACGGCACGGAAGCCTCCGTGGTGTACGACTACGTGAAGACCGAGGTTGCGCTCTACACCCACGGCGTGCCCAACACCCCGCCCGCATCGGTCGAGAAATTCCCCGCCGAGCGGGACGATCTCTACATTGCACAGGCGCGACGTTTTCTGGCTGCGACTCGCGGCGAACAACCCGTCGCCTGCACGTTGGAGGAGGGCTGGCAGACCTTGCGGGCTGTGTTCGCCGCGCAGCGGTCCGCGGAATCCGGCAAAACCGAGCCGGTGGGCTGATTGCAGCCGAAGCCGTATTCAGCGGATGGGGGCGGGACGGGAGGCAGTCCAACCTTCTTTGAGGATGAGCTCGAGTTGGCGCCTTGTTTCCGAGTAAGCCGGTTCATCGCCTCGATTCTGACATTCGGCCGGGTCGGTTTCGTGATCGTACAATTCCACGCCCAGTCCGTCCGACCACTCGGTGTACCGGTATCGTTCGGTGCGCACGGATCGTCCCACGATATCGTCTTCTGAACTGTGCCAGAATCGGTCCCAGCGATTGGCCATATCCACGCGCGGTCGGCGCACACTCGTAAAGGCGGCCTGCTTCCACGGTCGGGTGGGGTCTTTCAGGAGCGGAACAAAGCTCGTGCCCTCCATCTTCGGCGGTGTGCGCAGTCCGCATAGCTCGGCCAACGTCGGGTACAGGTCCACGTGCTCCACCAGCCGGTAACAAACCGCCCCGTTCCGGTTGAGGCCGGGCACGGACACGATGAGCGGGACACGGACGGCTTCTTCGAAGAGCACGCCTTTCTCCCAGAATCCATGTTCGCCCAGGAGGAAACCGTGGTCGCTCATGAGAACGACAATCGTCTTCTCCGTCAGCGCAAGCCGGTCCAAGGCGGCCAGCAACCGTCCGACATTGCTGTCCAGGAACGAAATGCTCGCGTAGTACGCGGCGATGGCTTCCCGTTTCTGCTCCTCGCTCAATTCGGGATACACCCGTCCCTACGCGGGCGCGGGGAGCTTGGAGCGATTGGCATTTCCTTTCCACAGCGGAATGGAATCCAGCGGGTAAAGGTCGAAGAACTTGCGCGGGGCTACGAACGGTTCGTGCGGACGGCGAAACCCCACGGCGAGGAACAGTCGTTTCTCCTTGTGTTCTTCCAGGTGGGTGAGTGCCCGCTGAGCAATCCAGTGATCTGGTTCCTTGCTGCCGTCGTTATCCAGCGCACGCCACTTGAGCGGGCGGAACTCCAGTCTGCCCCGACCCGACGACCCGGGCGATTCCGAGACATCCCACGTGGCGCTGTCCTCAAATTTCTCGTGAGCCACCTTGCCGACTCGAATCGAGAAATATCCGTGCTCGTGAAAGTACTCGGGCAATGTCGTCAGGCTTCGGTATTTTGCATCGGGAGCGATTTGGTTGTGGAAGACGCGCGTCGTTTCGGGTCGAAGCCCCGAGAGGAATGAGGCACGAGAGGGGTTGCAGATGGGTGATTGGCAATAGGCGCGCTCGAAACGCATGCCGCGCCGGGCCAGCGAGTCAATGTTCGGCGTCCGCGCGATCCGATCGCCGTAGCAACCCAGCCGCGTATTCAGGTCATCGGAGATGATCCACAGCACGTTGAACTCGCTGGACGCTGTCTGGGCTGACGCCAGTCTCGCGCAACAGAGAATTGCCACGAGGCAAATCAACCCTACCCACTCCCACGCCCGATGAGGTCGCTTCATGATCGTTCACCTATAGCAGGAATGACGCACGCGTCGAGGATCCAAGTCGTACGGCATCCAGGGATCTTCCGCCGGTGACAAACCGCACGCCGCGCTCGCCGCTACGGATAGAGCTGGTACAACATCCAATAGACCACCACGCCGGTCACGGAGACGTACAACCAGATCGGCCAGGTCCAGCGCGCAATCGCCTTGTGCTTCTCGAACCGCCCTCGCAGCGCCCGGTAGATTGTCACCAGCACCATCGGCACGACGGCCATCGCCAGCAGACTGTGTGTGATCAGGATCGTGAGATAAAGAACGCGGATCCATCCCACGCCTTGAAACCGGGTTGTGGGGTGTTGAAAATGATACGTCAGATAGCACGCGAGGAAGAGGGTGGATACCCCGAACGCGCCGAGCATGCACGCCTTGTGTGCGGCGACCTGCTTGCGCCGAATGAAGTAGAACCCGAAGCACAGAAGTACCGCGCTGGTGGCATTCAGGCTGGCATTCACCGCTGGCAGGTCGGAGAGGGAGATCATCAGAACTTCTCGCGCCGCAGCCTCTGAATGTCGGCGAGCAGCTTCTTCATGGCATCTTCTTCCAGCCCGTCATAGTAGCCGCGAATCCTCGCGCGACGATCCACCAACACGAACCGCGTGCTGTGATCGGGCTGACTCGTGCCGTCAGCATTCTCGATGACGGCAAGCCGGAAACCATTGGTTGCGAGACTGTAGAGCGCTGCCTGTTCACCCGTCAGGAAAAACCAGCGATCGCGACTCGCTCCGTATTCATCAGCATACTTGGCGAGCACCGACGGTGTGTCGCGAGCGGGGTCCACGGTGAACGACACCATGTGCACGTCCGGCACGGATTTCAGCGATTGCTCCAGCTTCGCCATGCGGGTTGTCATTAACGGACACGGCCCCGCGCAGTGAGTGAAGATGAAATCGGCGACCCAGACCTTCCCCGCCAAGTCGGAGAGTGCCAGCGGACGGCCGCTGCGTTCCGTGAGCGTGAATGCCGGCAATGAGCCGTACTCCGGCAGCAGCGCAGATGGCTGCCGTTGCGCCCTCAGTCTCAGGTTGAGGAACGCCACGATGACGATGGCGGTGATCAACACCGCGTGGACAACCCACCAGTACCGGCGGCGACCTTGCTGCGGCTCGGGACTCATCGGCCGCTCCGATCGCGCGAGCGGGCCAATTGCGTGGCCAACGCCAGCATCAGCACCGCGAACACCACTGAGATAATCAGCGAGACCGCCAACGACATTTCCCCCTCGACCCTGGGCTGATCCAAATACAGCGCGCTCCGCAACGCCACGACGCCGTACGTGAGCGGGTTCACCGTCATCACCCAGTGCAGCCACATCGGCCCGCCCGAGGCCGGGAACAAGGCGCCCGACAACAGCCACATCGGGATCAGAAACAGGTTCATGATGGCGTGAAATCCCTGCGTCGAATCCATTTTCCACGCGAGCGCGAAGCCAAGTCCCGTCAGTCCGAACGAGACCACGAACATCACGAGGAGGACCGCCACCAACGCCAACGGCTTCGGCCAGATCCCGACCGTGGGCGCGAGCAACAGGAACGATATTCCCTGCGACACCGCGAGCACCGTGCCTCCGAGGATTTTGCCCGCCACCAGGCTCATCCGTGAGACCGGAGCGACAAGCACCGATTGGAGAAAACCCTCGCGACGGTCTTCGATGATCGAGATCGTCGAGAAGATCGCGGTGAACAAGAGAATCAGAACCAACGTGCCCGGATAGAGGTATTCAATTGCGGTCATCCCGGTGTGCCCGGCAACGGGCTTGAACGCGGAGCCTACGCCGGAGAGTCCCGAGCCAATCAAAAGCCAGAACACCAGCGGCGACCCCAGAGCGCCGATGACGCGGTTGCGTTGGCGGTAAAAGCGGACGAGTTCGCGCGAGCAAAGCGTCCAAACGGCCAGCGATGAAGGAGAAAGGATGAAGGATGAAGCCGGGCGCTCCGTGGCTTCATTCCGATGATTGGCCAATTCCATTTTCATCCTTCCGCTTTTTCTTCGTCCTCTTCCCAGAAGCGATGGCCGGTCTGGCGAATGAACACATCCTCCAGCGTCGGTTTGCCCACGCTCACGGCGTCGATCTGTCCCGGGAATGCTTCCACCAGATCGGTGATGAACTCGTGACCGCGCTCGCGTTCGATGCGAACCGTGCCGTCGAGCACGATGGGGTCACCGCCGAATTTCGAACGGATCGCGTCGCGCAACCTATGCGGATTAGAGGCGGTCACGGAAACCACGTCGCCGCCGATCTGCGCCTTCAACTTGTCTGGAGTATCGAGCGCCACCAGCTTGCCTGCACTCAAAATGCCCAGCCGATCGCAGCGCTCTGCCTCTTCCATCAGGTGCGTGGTCGCGAGAACCGTCACGCCGTCCTTGTCACGAAGATTGCGAAGATAGCTCCACATATCGCGCCGCGCGCCGGGATCGAGTCCCGTGCTGGGCTCATCGAGCAACAGCAGTTGTGGACGATGCAACAGTCCCTTCGCCACTTCGGCGCGACGCTGCATGCCGCCGGAGAGATTCTCCACGTACTCGTTTGCCCGCTCGCTGAGTCCCACTCGCGCGAGCATTTCGTTGCTGCGCTCGAGCAGCGCTTTCCCGTGCAGCCCGTAGAGATGACCCTGATGTCGGAGGTTTTCGATGACGGTCAGCTTCTTGTCGAGGCTCGGCGATTGGAACACAACGCCAATCCGCCGCCGCACCTCGTTTGCTCGTGCCACCACATCCAGCCTGAACACGCTCGCCGTGCCACTGGTGGGCAGCAGGAGCGTCGAGAGGATGCGGAACAGACTCGTCTTGCCGCCCCCATTGGGACCAAGCAAAGCGAAAAGTTCGCCCGGCCGGACCGCGAACGAAACATCCTGCAGCGCCCGGCGCGGCTCGCTGTTCCCGCGCGACGGCGGGTAAGCCAGGCTCAGGGCTGTGAGCTCCACCACAGGATTCGAGTTCGTTTCGGGCATTCGGAGGCAGTCAATCTAGGGAGTCCGGTGGGGTTTTCAATGGATTTATGGCGGCGAGCCACGTTTATCTACTGGGACAGGTTTGTCCCCTGTCGCTCAACGATTCCGCCGTCTCCTCACGCGATACTTGGCCGATGACTCCTTAAGCTCGCGACCCAGATCCTTCTCGAGACGTTTCAAGGCGATCCGATCCTTCTCGCGGTTGGCGGCACGCTTGGACGCCACGATGTGCCTCAAATCTGCGACCCGGACTGGTATCCCGCTTACTTCTCTCAACAGGCTCCCCGTCCAAACCTCATCGAAAGTCGGTCCGTCAATTTCAGTGAGGAGATCCACAGGGGGGCCAATTTGTGAATCGGTGAATGTCACAGTAACTCCACTTTGGATGACCGTCAGAGAAGTCAGGGATTCGTGGGAGTCGAACATCCCCAACTGTCGCATTGCATCGCGTGCCCGATCCAAGTGGCTGGGATCAGGCCGAACGAAGAAGTCAAAGTCGTTGGAAATCAGGTTCGAGCCATGCACCGCGGTCGCGGCCATGCCGATCCACACGGTGTCTGCGCCACATTCATGGATCGCCCGGAGTATCTCGACGTACGTTGCCATCAGCGAGAAGGTCGTGCGCCCCGCGCAATCACCCGGCTGGCCCGGAGCGCGCGTAGGCACTGCGCCATTTCCAGAACGCCGAAGGCGCGATTTGGGAATTTCCCCTTTCGAGCAGCGCGGAAAATTGGCTCCCAACGCTTCTCCCAGGTTGGTTTGCTCTTCTCCGACGATGCCTTCTTTGGTTTCATGACTCAGCAAGCGAGATACTACCTCACACCCGTCGCTTTGTCATTCCCCAAACCGGTGCTCAGCTCCTACGACCTTCCATCGGCTTGATCTTGTAATTGGGCTTGCTCGCGAACTGGCTGGTCAACCCGCCGTCGGCGAAGATGTTCGCACCAGTCATGCAACTCGATTCGTCGCTCAACAGGAACACGCACAGCCGCGCGATCTCCTCCGGCTCGATCACACGCCCCATCGGAATGTTCGCCTTCCAATACTCCCAGCACTTCTTCTTCGAATCCACCGCGTCGAGGAAGTCCGCCCAGATCTGCGTATTGATCAGCCCGGGCGAAATCGCATTCAAGCGGATGCCCTTTGTGGCGTACTCGACGGCAATCGCCTTGGTGATGCCGACCACACCCCACTTGGCCGCGTCGTACACGGCCATGGCGGGGAAACACGCGAACGAATGAACGCTCGAGATGTTGACGATGCTGCCGCCACGAGGTTTCTGCCGGAGCATTTGGCGCATCACAGCCTGGGTGAAGAAGAACGCGCCTCGCAAATCCACGCCGATGACGCGGTCCCATTCGGCGGGAGTGACCTTGAGAGTGTCCTTGATGAAGTTGATACCCGCGTTGTTGACCAGGCCGTCCACGCGACCGAACGTCTTCACGGCTTGCTTCACCGTGTTCTGGATATCGGCGTCGCGCGACACATCGCAGCGGACGGCCAGCGCCTTGCCGCCGCGCTTCCGAATTTGAGACGCGACGCGCGCGCCCGCTTCCTCCCGCAACTCGGCGATTACGACCTTCGCGCCTTCTGCGGCGACCACCTTGGCGATGCCTTCGCCAAGCCCGCCGCCGGCGCCGGTGACGATGACGACCTTGTTCTGCAATCGTTTCATGGAATCCTCTCCCCCACGCGCCCTAGGCCGTAGTGGGCGGCTCCTCGGGCGGTAGCATGTTACTCTTCAGGAACTTCTTGAGCGTCTTGTAGTACTTGTCCTTCCCGGTGTCTCCGGGCGACTGGAGTATGATCTCGTTGATGCCACTGAAGTCGAGCAACGCATCCTGACCGGTCCCGCCCTGCAGCGTGTCGTTACCATCGCCACCCGAGACCGTGTCGTTGTCCGTGCCGCCGTCGAGCGAATCGTTTCCGAATCCGCCCGCCAGGGCATCGCTGCCGGCGCCGCCCTGCAACGTGTCGTTGCCAATGTTGCCTGCAAGCGAATCGTTGCCGGCGCCTCCGTCGAGAATGTCGTTGCCGGTGCCTCCGACGAGCCAATCAGCGCCGGTGCCGCCGTCGAGCGAGTCATTGCCAAGGCCGCCGTACAGCGTGTCGTCGCCCGCTTCGCCGAGGAGGGTGTCGGCAGAGCCCTCGACTCCGCCGTCCACCGATGCGTCCACCGAATCGTTGCCATCGCCTGCGCGGATCGAGTCGTCGCCCAAGCCACCTGCGATCGTGTCGTTGCCGGCGCCGGCCTCGATCGAGTCGTCGCCCTGGCCACCGTCAATGCTGTCCGCGTGGACTCCGCCGATCAAGGTATCCTCACCGGCGCCGCCGTTCAGGGTCACACTGCCGCCGAAGGCGGAGGCGTCGAGGATGTTGTCGCCGGTTCCGCCGAGCAGACTGGCTTGTTCGATGCCGCCGAAGGAGTCGTCGCCGAGGCCGAAGAGATTGCTGGCGGCGAGCGTCATATCTGCATCTGCCGCCTCGCCGAGTTGGTCGGTACCAGCCCCGCCGTCGAGCGAATCGTCGCCGAGAGCACCACGCATCGTATCGTTGCCGTCTCCGCCGAGGATCGTGTCCCTGCCCGTGCCGCCAATCAGCGAATCGTCGCCGGCGCCGCCTTCGAGCGTCGTGGCGCCGGTGAAGGCCGATGCATTGATCGTGTTCGCCGCGTCGCCGCCGATCAGGTGCGCCGATTCGAACCCGCTCAGCGTGTCCGTGCCGCGGCCGGTGAGCTGGGTGTTGGTGAGCGTAAAATTGAGGTCGGCTGAATCCCGCAGGAAATCATGTCCCGCGCCGCCATCGAGCGAATCGCTGCCTGCGCCCCCGGTAATCGTGTCGTCGCCGTCACCGCCGCTGAGCGTCACGGACCCGGCGAAACCCGACGCGTTCAACACATTGTTGCCGTCGCCGCCGGTGAGACTGGCCTGCTCGATGCCGCTGAACGTGTCCATGCCCAGTCCGCTGAGAACGCTGGCGTCGAGTGTGAAGTCGAATTCGCCCGATTGCACCAGCCGGTCGGTGCCACCGCCGCCGATCAACGAATCGCTCCCGGCGCCGGTCGAGAAGGTGTCGTTGCCCTCGCCGCCGTCGAGCGTGACGGGACCGCTGAACCCGAAGCTGTCAAACGTGTTCGCGCCCGCACCGCCGGTCAGTGATGCCTGGTCTATCCCACTCAGGGTGTCATTACCCGCGCCGGTCAGCAGCGTGTCCAGCAGTGCGAAGTTCACGTCGGCGGTTTCGTTCAACTGGCTGACCGCGCTGCCGCCGACCAACGAGTCGTTGCCCGCGCCGCCGCCGAGAGTGACGTCGTGCGTGAACGCGGAGGCATCGAGCGTGTTGTCGCCGTCCCCGCCGGCGAGGCTGGCCTGTTCGAAATGGGCGAGGGTGTCGCTGCCGAGACCGGTGAGGCTTGTATCGGTCAGCGTGAGGTTCACGTCACCGGACTGACGCACCTCATCGGTGCCTTCGCCGCCGTCGAGCGAGTCGTCGCCCGCACCGCCCGAGAGCGTGTCGTCGCCCGCGCCGCCGAACAGCGTCACGCCGCCGCTGAAACCGGAAGCGTCAATGCGGTCGTCCTCATCGCCACCAGTCACGGCGAGTTGTTCGAGATGGGCGAGCGTGTCGTTGCCCGCGCCGGAGAGATTCGTGTCGGTGATCGTGACCTCGCCACTCACCGTGAGAATCAAGCGATCCGTGCCCGCGCCGCCGTCGAGCGAATCATTGCCTGCGCCGCCCGAGAGGGTGTCGTCGCCGTCACTGCCGTCGAGCGTGACGCTGCCCGTGAAGGCCGAGGCATCAAGTAGGTTTGCGCCTGCCCCTCCCGTGAGACTGGCTTGTTCGATGGCAGTCAGGGCGTCCGCGCCGATGCCGGCAAGGCTGTCGTCGGTGAGGACAAAGTCAGTGTCGCCCGACTCGACCACGCGATCGTCACCGGCGCCGCCGTCGAGCGTGTTGTTCCCGCTGCCGCCGGTGAGCGCGTCGTTGCCGGAGCCGCCGAGCAAGGAATCGTCGCCATCAGCGCCGTCGAGCGTGGCGCTGCCGGTGAAACCGGAAGCGTCGAGCGTGTTGTTGCCTGCGCCGCCGGTGAGGCTGGCTTGCTCGATCGCCACCAGTGAATCACTCCCCTCGCCGGACAGATTCGAATCGCTCAAGGTGAAGTCCACGTCGCCTGAGGCGACCACCCGATCCGTGTCCGCCCCGCCGTCGAGCGTATCGTCGCCCGCACCTCCGGAGAACGTATCGTTGCCGTCGCTGCCGAGCAGGCTGTCGCTGGTCGCGCTTCCGATGAGCGAGTCGTTCCCCGCAGCGCCATCGAGGGTGACGCCATTCGAGAACGCAGACGCATCGAGCGTGTTGTCGCCCGCGCCGCCGGTCAGGCTGGCTGCTTCGACGCTGGCCAGCACATCGTTGCCCAAGCCGGACAAGGCAGTATCCTGCAACGCAAAAGTGACGTCCCCCGCCTCGACCACGCGGTCGGTACCGTCTCCGCCGTCGAGCGTGTCGTCGCCGGGACCGCCGGTGAGCGCGTCGTCGTTCGCGCCACCGAGGAGCCAATCGTTGCCATCGCCTCCTTCGAGCGTGACCTTCTTCGTGGACGCGATGGCATTCAGCGTGTTGTTGCCTGCCCCGCCGATGAGCAGCGCCTGTTCGATGTTGTTGAGATCGTCCGTGCCGAGGCCGGTGAGCGTGGCATCGTTGAGCGTGAAATCCACGTCGCCCGACTCGGCGAGTTGGTCAGTGCCGTCGCCGCCGTCGAGCGTGTCGTCGCCGGTGCCGCCCGAGAGCGTGTCATCGCCGTCGTTGCCGAGGATGCTGTCGTTGTCCGACCCGCCGACGAGGCGGTCCGCGCCGCCGGCACCGCTCAGAGTGACGGGGTTTGTGTATCCAGTGGCGTGGAGTGTGTTATCGCCGGCGCCACCGACAAGGCTCGCCTCTTCGATGTCCAGCAAGAAGTCGTTGCCGAGTCCCGAAAGAGCACCGTCGGTCAAGGTAAAATCGACGTCACCGACCTCGACCAGCCGATCCATGCCGCCACCGCCGTCGAGCGTGTCATCGCCGCCGCCGCCCGTGAGCGAGTCGGCACCGAGGCCGCCGAGGAGGCTGTCGCCGCTGCTGCCGCCGATGAGAATGTCCGCACCGGCGCCGCCGTCGAGTGTGACCGAGCCGCTGAACGCGGATGCGTCCAGCAATCGCCCGCCGAGTCCGCCGGTGAGGCTGACCTGCTCGATGCCCGCGAGCGCGTCGTTGCCGACGCCCGTGAGACTGAAGTCGGTCAGTTCAAAGTTCACGTCGCCCGACTCGACGAGGCGATCCGTGCCGTCGCCGCCGTCCACAGAATCATCGCCCGCACCGCCCGACAGCGTGTCGTCGCCGCCGCCCCCGGTCAAGGTATCGTTCCCGTCACCGCCGATCAGGCTTGCCGGGCTGTTGCCACTGGTCAGTGAGTCATTACCGGCGCCGCCTTCGACTGTCAGCGCGGCTGATGCAGTGGATGCATCGAACGTGTCATCGCCGCTCCCGAGGGCGATGCGCACGGACTCGGTGCCGGCAAAGTCCAGATCGCCGCCGAGTCCGGTCAGTTCAGCGGCGGTGAGCGAGCCAGATCGGCCGGTCGTGTTGCTCGAATCGTCCACGTCGAGGGAATCTGTTCCGCTTCCGCCGTTGACCGAGGTGCTCCCCGCGGGCAGGGCAGTGACCGTGATGGAATCGTCGCCGTCGAGCGCGTTGACGGTCAGGGATTCGATGCTGGAGTAGTTCACGGCAGCCGATCCAACGACAACTTCCGTCGGGGTGATCACAATCGTGTCAGGGGCGTTTGTTGCGTTGACGACCAAGGCATCGTCCCCGGTGCCGCCGAGAATCGTGTCGCTGGCGTCAGCGGTGAACGAACCGTCAGCGGACATGCTGCCGGCGTCGAGACTATCGTCCCCTGCCCCACCGTTGAGCGTGAACGCGACGCTGGCGAGGTCGTCACCTCCGAGCGAATCCGTTCCCTGAAGCGTGACGGTGTCGTCGCCGTCTCCGCCGGTGACGCGGATGCCGAGAAGCCCCGTGATGCTCGCGAGATTGGCGAAATCGGTCCCCATCGTGCTCAGGTCGTCCACATCCACCGATCCATCCGCATCGAGGTCGGCGATCACGAGATTGTCGGACGCCGCGTCGCTCGTGACCGTGAGCATGCCGTCGGTGACCGCCGCGGTGACGGAGGGATTGATACGTTCCTCCAGTCGCTCCAGGAAAAACCGTCTGCGCGCGACTCGGCGCGTCGCTGTTAGGTAACGGCGGAAGGATTTAGACAATGCGACTCCTGGCCGGTTTCATGTGCGGGCGAGTTTAGGCGGACGCCCGGATTTTGGCAAAATAAATTCGAGCGCGAGGGAAAACTCCACACGGCAGCGTCAAAGTCATTTGAGGCGTGGAAGGGCCAACGGTCGAGGCGGCAGCAACGGCAGCGCGAAACACCCGGCTCAGGCGCGCCACAGTGCGTCCATGCCCTGCCCCCCGCCTACCGCACCAACCTCCGGCAGCGCAACGCCTCTCCGGGGACACACTCCGGCCCACACCGCCCCGCAGCGGCGGCGATACCTTCAGCCGATCGCCCGTCGCAACCGGATGCAGGGCGGCTCATAGTCTTTCATCAGCCAACCAATCCCACGCGAGATCCGAGACCGCACGTCGCGATGCAAGTCCGGCAGATGGTACGTCTCCGACCGCTTCTGCGCTCGCTTGTGTTGACCCATGATACATATCGCCACGGCGCGCAACGCGGCGTAGCAGGGGGTGGCGTTGGGGTCGCGCACGGGGCTGTTTTCTTCGCGGTAGGTGCAGTCGCGGCGATGGGGGGTGGCCGTTTTCGATCGCGCCCCAGTGGTCGCGCGCCCACGCCAGTAGGCGCGCGGGCGAGCCGCTGGCGGCGTTCAGACTGGTCAGGCCGAAGACTACTTCGATGCCCGGCTCGGTCGCGTCGCCTTCCCAAACATGGCGTTCGATGCGCACCCGTGGAGCGGCACCGGCAAAGCCGGTGGCACATGGATCGGTCGGGCAGACCTAGCCGGGATATTTCACAAGTTCTCGGACGGTCAGACCGTGCGCTCTCATTCACACCCCACTGGAGTGGGGTGATTTGCGTCGGGAGGCGGGATCGAACCGCTTCCGCGGTTTTCCTCAGCGTGTCGAAACCGCTGAAGCGGTTCGCGGTGTCTTGTAGCGGCTGACCACCGCACTGGAGTGGGGTGGGAATGAGAATTCGGAGACAACGTGCGGCCTGATTGTGAAATAACCGGGCTAGAGGCGAAGCCATTCACGGCGACCGTGGCCTTTCGCTGGAAGGCGCGGCGGAAGGTCGGTTCGCTGGGCACGTCGAGCCGGCCCGGAGTGTTTGTTGGGGCGACAGCGCAGGTGGCGGCGCTGCGGCTGGGTCAGCAGCGCGGCGAATCGGGCGAAGCCTTTGGGGCCTTTTTCCCCGGCCAGTGTCGCCAAGGCGGCGATGGCAACGATGGTGGCCAACCGATGGCGTTTGCCGCGCCGGGCGCGGGGGTCGGTCAGGCGATCGTGGAAGCGCTGGCAGAGGGGATCGAGTTGCGCGTTCTTGTACGGACCACGCGGCGGCGTCTCGGGCAACTGGGCGGCCAGGTGGGGCGGCAACGTCTCGGCCCGCAGCCACTGCAGCGCGTGGGGATGGAGCGGGCGCCCCCAGAGTTGTTTCGGCGCGTCGAGGTCGCGATAGAAATCGCGAGAATCGCGGGCAAAGCCGCCGGTCGGGCCGAGGCAGTGCCAGCCGGCGGCCTTGTAACAGGTGCCGACAAAGTGCTCGGGATGCACGAAGGATTCAGCGACGAGCACGGGATGGCCGAAAGGGGCGCGCCAATCGTCGGGCAACCGCTGGGTGCACAAGGCCAGGACGCGGCTGGCGAGATTGGGAAACTGCAGGCGCTCGGTCAGCAGGAGGAAGCGACTGTTTTGAGCGACCAGAGCCAACCGCGCGACCCGTTGCGCTTCGGACGAGGTCAGATCGGAGTGAGCCATGCGCGCAGGGGGCACAAAAGCGGGTGGCGCGTGCGAACAATCGTTGAACCTCCTGCCGTCCAATATCAAGCAACGTTGGAGGACAGCGCCCTGGCAATATACCGGCGCCCTTCTTTTTGCACTTGCCTGCACCATTGTACCAAATACATGCTCGATCTACGCGCTTCGACTGCCAAAGCGACGATCAAAGATAATTGGGGGACTTCCTCTGATATTGAGTGTCCCGGTCTACCTCAATTGTCTCTCGAGGCTTTTCTAAACTGTTGGACCTTGCCCCGCCGGGGTGGAACGCATACGTTGCCGCCGATGACACACCGGGGACGAATCCTGGCCACGATCCGTCGCCAACCGACGGACCAAATCCCGTGGGCGCCGCGGATGGATCTCTGGTGCATCGCCCAACGCGCCCGGGGCACGATCCCAAAGGAGTTCGCCGGGCTCAACACGGCGCAAATGGCGGACTTGATGGGCGTGGCGTGTCATTCCGTGCGCGCGGACTACACGCTCCCTCGCGAACCGCACGACCTCGCGCTGCGCGGGCTCGGCCTGGACAACCATCCCGACTATCCTTACCGGGTGGAGTTGCGCGGGTTGCCGTTCGAGTTCCGTGTTGAGGGTGACTCGATGTACACGCGTATCCGCACCTCGGCCGGGGAGGTGACAATCCACCTCGAACACACCCACGAAATGAGACGGGAAGGCATCTCGGTGCCGTTCGTGAGGAAGTTTGCCATCGGGTCCGCAGACGATTTCGACGCGATCGCGGAAGTGTTCGAGCATCTCGAGGTCATTCCCACGCCCGAGGCCTACTCCGCGTATCATCGCCGGATCGGCGAACGCGGCCTGGCGGTGGCCAACGGGATCGTGGGCGCGTCGCCGATACACCTCGTGTTTCACGACATCGTGCCGCAGGAACACTTTTTCTATCTCTACGCCGACGAGCGCGAGGCCCTCCACCGGCTGGCGCGACGGATGGAGCCGTTCTACGAGAAAGTCCTCGACGCTGTGCTGGGGTGCGAAGCCGAGGTGATCTTCTGGGCCGGTAACTACGACCAGGACCTGACTTGGCCTGCGTTCTTCCAGGCCGAGATTGCGCCGTGGCTGAAACGGGTGGCGGATCGAGTTCACGCTGCCGGCAAGTTGTTGCTGACTCACACGGACGGCGAAAACCAGAGGCTGCTTCCGCTTTATCCGTCGTGCGGCTTCGACGTGGCCGAGTCGGTGTGTCCAAAGCCAATGACCCGCTGTTCATTGGCAGAAGTGCTGGAGGGCGTCGGGCCGAAGACCACGGTGTGGGGTGTCCTGTGTTCCGTGGCGTTCTTGAAAGACTCAATGGACGACGCGGCGTTCGAGCGTTACCTGGACGACACGTTCCAGCAAGCCGGCACGGGCGAGCGGTTGATTCTCGGCGTCTCCGACATGGTCCCGCCCGATGTGGATCTGCGGCGACTGGCGCGGATTAGGGAGCGCGTGACGCAGTTTGGTCCCGTGCGCCCAATCAAGTCTGCGTAAGTTTTTGGAACGCTTCCAGACTTCGCATCGAAGCAAAATCAGGATCGGTTTGGGCGAGGGCAGAATACTCCTTCGAGAGCGAAATGGCTTCCCCAAGAAGTCGCAGCGCTTCTTCTGTCTCGCCTTTGACGGCGCGGTAACAGGCGAGGTTGTAGAGCGCAACAGGCATTTTGGGTTTCAACAGCAACGCCTGCTGGATGGTCTCAATCGCCTTGTCGATCGAAACGGTGCGGCGATGAATCCAAGCGAGATGCACGAACACGTGCGGTTGCTCGGGGTCGAGCGCGAGAAGTTGGCGAAACGGCACTTCGGCTTCGGCCAGCTTCTTCTGTTCGAGAAAGACGAGGCCCCGGGTGTAGAGCGCGTGGATGTTGCTCGGATCAATCGTGAGGGCGTGTTCGATCTCGGCGAGGGCGTCGGCGTACATCTGGAGACTGAGGAAGCCTTCGGCAAAATCGAGGTGACGCTGGAGCGTGCTGTCAACGGGCATGGCCGGTGCGTTACTTCTGCTCGGAGGCGAGCTCCGTGGACGGGGGATTGGTCGGTACGGTGGGCTCTTTGGTCTTCGGCTGCCACAAGGCGCTGAGCATGTAGAGAAATGCGCCGGCGCAGATCCCGCTGTCGGCGACGTTGAACGCGGGCCAGCGTTTCACCCCGGAAGGGAACTCCCAGTAGAAATCGAGGAAGTCAATCACTTGGCCATGCCAGACTCGATCAATCAGGTTGCCGAAGATGCCGCCCAGGATCAGGCCGACGGCGAGCTTCTGCATCGGCAGACTCGTGGCGAAGGACTTGCGAAACACAAACATTACCACCAGCGTTGCGATGGAGAGCGCGACCAGCGCGTTGTTGCGTCCCTGAAACATCCCCCACGCGGCGCCGGTGTTGCCCACCAAGGTGAGGCTGAAACAACCGGGCCAGACGGGAACCGAATCGCCGAACGGGATGGTGGCGCGCACGACGAACTTGCTCAGTTGGTCGGCCAGCAACACCACGCAACAGATGATTGCGATCATCCCGTGAGCAGGAAACTCAGCTCTCCTTCTCCTTCTTTGTTGTCTCCTCTTCCTCGTCTTCACCGCCTTCGTCCTCCGCCTTCTCGGCGAATGACGACGTGGCGCGCGCCATGCCCTTTTTGTTCTTTTCGGTCGAGGCCTGGCAGTTGAGGCACAGACGGGTGAAGGGGACCGCTTCCAGGCGTTCCCGCTTGATCGCTTTCTCGCACAATTCGCAGATGCCGTAGGTGCCTGCTTCGAGCCGCTTGATGGCTTCTTCGACCTCGTACAGGCCGTCCTGTTCGGAGGACATCAGGCTCAACGCGAACTCGCGGTCGAAATTGTCCGTGCCCGCGTCGGCCATGTGGAAGCCATACCCCGACAGATCGCCGGACGACTCGCGCTGGGAGCGGTTGAGGTTGTCGCCGCCAAGGAAGTTGATGCGATCGAGCAGGTGGTCGCGCAGCTCGAGGAGCATCTTCTGGTAGCGCAGCCGGTCGCCCGTGAGTTTGACGGGCTTGGGTTTCGGCGGTGGAGCCTCCGCTTTGGCCTTGGCCTTCGTGGCGGTCTTTGCGACTGGCTTCTTCGCGATTGGTTTAGCGATCTTCTTCTTGGTCGTCATGTTGAACCTTGTTTGCGTTGTACTCGATTGAACTCAAATTCACTTCGTTTCGATTACTGCCACGCAGCGGTCGCACAGGTCGGCGTGGTGCGTTGACTGTCCCACACTTTCGCTCCAGCGCCAGCACCGTTCGCATTTGCTCCCGCGCGCCTTTTCCACGCGCACCGTCAACGGCTGCGTCGCGCCGGGGGCGGCCCGTTTCACTTCGACCTGGGACACAATGAACAGCGCAGGCAATATGCCCAGGTGCAGATTCGCGAAACCATACAGCGTGGCGTCGCCGATCTCAAGCACCACGGCGGCCTCGAGTCCCTTCCCAATCTGGCCGCCCTGTCGTGCCTTTTCGAGGTGGAGCAACACCTCGCTGCGCAACGACTGCAACTGCTCCCAGCGCGCTTCGAGGGAGGCATCGCGCAGGCTCGGGTCTGCTTTCGGCCAGAGCGTCAGATGCACCGAGTCGTGTTTTCGTTTCTCGTCACACTCGGGCACGAAGCGCCAGACTTCCTCCGCCGTAAACGACAAAATCGGCGCGAGCAACTTGGTCATCGCGAGCAAGATTTCAAAGATCGCCGTCTGCGATGACCGTCGCCCCTTCGAGTTCGCGCCGAGGGTGTACATGTTGTCTTTGAGGATGTCAAAGTAGAACGACGACAAATCCACGGTGCTGAACTGGTTGATGGCGTGATAGACACGGTGGAACTCGAAATCGTTGTACGCGTTCGTACATTCCTCGATCAATCGTTGCAGCCGGCTCAAGGCCCAGCGGTCAATCTCGGCCAGGTCGCCGTGCCGCAGCGCGTGTGTTGCGGGCTGAAAGTCGTACAGGTTCGCGAGCATCCAACGGAAGGTGTTGCGCACCTTCATGTAGGTTTCGCCGACGCGCATGATGATTTCGTCGGACAGCGGGATGTCGTTCTGATAATTCTCCGAAACGACCCACAACCGCAACACGTCCGCGCCGAAGCGGTTCACGTAATCCTCGGCATTGCGCGGCTTCTCGTAGGTGGCGGATTTCGAGATTTTCTTGCGGTTGTCCTTATCTACGAGAAAACCGTGCGTGACGACATGGCGGAACGGCGCGACGCCGTCGGTCGCCAGCGCGGTCCATAGTGACGACTGAAACCAGCCGCGATGCTGGTCGCTGCCTTCGAGGTACACCTCCGTTGGGAAAGTCAGTTCCTTGCGTGTCTTCAAAACCGCGCGGTGGCTCACTCCCGACTCGAACCACACGTCGAGGATGTCCGTCTCCTTCTTGAACTCGGTCCGCTTCTGACATTTCGGGCATGTCACGCCGTCGAGCATTTCGTTCGCGCTCTTCTGAAACCACACGTCCACACCTTCACGACGGATCAACTCGATCACGCGCTCGGCCTGTTCCTCGAAGGTGTGCCCGCACGCCTCGCACGAGATCACCGGGATCGGCACGCCCCAGATGCGCTGCCGCGACACAACCCAATCGGGTCGCTCGCGCACCATGCCGGTCATCCGGTTTTCGCCCCACGCCGGCACCCAGCGGACTTTCTGGATCGCGTCGAGCGCTTTCTGTTTCAGACCTTGGTGATCGAGACTGACGAACCATTGTTCCGTGGCGCGGAAAATGACCGGGTTCTTGCATCGCCAACAATGCGGATACGAATGAAGCACTTCCTCGCTCGCGAGCAACGCACCGCTCTGACGCAAGTGTTCGACGATCGCCGCATTCGCCGCGAACACCTTCTGTCCCACGAGCCAATCCGGCACCCAATCGTCCTTGAGGAAACGACCTGCATGATCTACCGGCGAATACGCCTTCGGTTGCAGTTTGCAGCGTTCACCCGTTTCGTAATCTTCAAGCCCGTGACCGGGAGCAGTGTGAACGCAGCCGGTACCCGATTCGAGCGTGACATAATCCGCGAGCACCACCGGCGAATCGCGCTGGATGAACGGATGCCGCGTCACCACGCCTTCCAATTCCTTGCCCTTCACCTTGCGCACTACTTCCGGAGTCGCGTTGACCTTGCTTGCCACCGACGCGAGCAATGCCTCGGCGACGACCCAGGTTTCGCTGCCGACCTTCGCGAACACGTAGTCGTGTTGTGGATGCACCGCGATGGCGAGATTGGCCGGGAGCGTCCACGGCGTGGTCGTCCAGATGATCACAAATGCATTCTCCGGCAACCCCTGAAGCCCGAGCCCTGAGCCCTGAACGCGAAACTTCACATACACACTTGGCGATTTGTGGTCGGCGTATTCCGCCTCTGCGGTCGCCGCAGCCAGCGCGGTGCGACAGGAAATGCACCAATACACCGGCTTGAGATCGCGATAGACGAAACCCTTCTTCCACATCTCGTAAAACGTGGCGACGATCTCCGCCTCGTACTCAGGCGACATAGTCAGGTACGGCCGAAACCAGTCGCCCAGCACGCCGAGACGCATGAATTGGTTGCGCTGCAAATCGAGATACTTCTCCGCGTACGCCCGGCATCGTGCCCGCACCTGCGCCTGGGTGAGTTGGGCTTTCTCCTTCTCGACCTCCTTCTGCATTTTCAACTCGATAGGCAACCCGTGGCAATCCCACCCCGGCACGTACGGCGAACGAAACCCCTGCATCGTCTTCGACTTCACCACCACGTCCTTGAGGATCTTATTCAGGGCAGTACCGATGTGGACGTCGCCGTTGGCGTAAGGAGGCCCGTCGTGGAGGATGAACGCAGGCGCGCCTGCCCGCGCTTGCTGGATGCGCTCGTATAGCTTCGTGGCGTTCCATTGAGCGAGCGTCTCCGGCTCTCGCTGCACCAGACTGGCCCTCATGGGGAAAGCAGTCTGCGGGAGATTGAGCGTATCTTTGTAATTTCCAGCCATAAAACGGGCGTCGCCGGCGATTTAAGGGCGCGGAAACTAGCATGCACCCCAGCCCAAGTCAACGCGCGCGGCGGCAGTTGATTACAAGCGGGACTGTCCTTAGTCGCCGAGCAATTCCGCGCTCTTGCTGGTCAAGCGTTAAGCCATGTCAATAGCAATAACAAGTCAATTGAAATTGCCTTTTTCCGTGCGATTTTGCATCATCGTCATGGAATGTGGGCGGCAACGACACGGGTTGGGACGGTCTCGATGATTGGGACGAGACCCCATTGTTTGCTGCCTTCGATGGGAGTTACCATCCCTGATTTCCGAAGGTGACATATGAATCGAACAAGCCTTCTCAGCTACGGCTTAGTCTTGACAGCACTTTTCGCCTTGTCGGCTCGGGCTGCGGATAACACCTGGACCAACCCGGCCGGCGGCACATGGGAAAGCGCCAACTGGTCGGATGGCGCCGTGCCCGATTCGACGGACACCGTCAAAATCGGCAACTCAGGCACCTACACCGTCACGCTCGGCAGTTCCGCCGTGAACACCGCCCCGCTCTCGCTGACCAACGCCGCGCTCCAGGTTCACAGCCTCGGCTCGGGCACACCCACTCTCGACATCACCTTCACCAACGCCGCTATTCTCAAGATCAACGGCATCTTCCAACTCGGCAATGGCATCGTCAACATGAACATCCCGAACGGGCAGATCGCAGCCTCTTCGTTCTATGTCAACGGAGGCCTTGGCACTGTGGGAACATTCAACGCGCTCGCGGGCAAACTGGTTGCCCAAGGATCGCTGACCCCGTTTCTCGGAAGCGCCGCTGGCAACATCAGCACCATCAACGTCTCCACCGGGGCCACACTGATTCTCAACTCGAACAATGCCCGCATCGGCAACAACGGCACCGGCATCATCAACATCAATGGCGGCAGTGTTTCTCTCGGCGGACTCAGTCTTGGCCACAGTGGCACCGGCACCGGCATCGTGAATCTCACCAGCGGCAGCCTGATCCTGACCAACCCGGGATCGCCCACCTTCGGCATCGGCTCGGGATTGGTGGATAGCGCAAACCACGGCCACGGTGAAGTCAATCTTTACGGCGGCACGATCTACAACGCGGGCACCCAAATCTCGGTCGGCTCCGGCGTGTCCGGCGCGGGCGGGGGCGGACGCGGTTTCCTGCGTGTATTCGGCGGCGCCCACACAAACGACTCTGCTATTCTCGTCGGCGGGGCAAACAATTCGACCGGCACCGTGATCATCGGTGGCGGCCAATGGACGGCGGGCAGCACCTGGAACATCGGTTTGGGGACGAATGCACTCGGCACCGTGACGATCACCGGCGGCGTGTATCGCGCCCGATTCAACAGCGGCGGCAACACCTTGATCGGGGCATCCACCGACAGCCACGGCGAACTGAACATCGCCGGCGGCGAGTACCTGCTGACCAACACCCTTGGCGCGACAGCCGAGGCATTCATCTCGGTTGGGAGCGGCGCCGGCGCGATCGGGCGCATGACTGTCAGCGGCGGCCGCGCGGCGATCCTCAACAGCGGCGGCCTGTTCCTCGGCACCGGCAACAGCGCCTACGGCGCAACCACCACGAACACGACCGGCACCGCCGAAGTCCTCCTGACGGGCGGTCGCTTGGAAATCAAGAATCTTGTCGGCGTCGGTGTGGGCGTCTTGAGCAACCGCACCGGCGGCCTGCTGCAATTCGTCGGCTCTGACACAGTCATTGGCGATCCCTCCCGCTTCGTCGTGGACGGCGGCACGCTCTCGTACAGGAACTACACTGCGCTCAACGTCACCGGCGCGGTGGCCAAGTTCAGCGTCGTCAGCGGCAGCGGACTCGAACTCGACAATTCCACCAATGTCAACATCGCCGGCACCTATCTGCTGACCAATGCGCCCGGTAGTTTCAAGAGTCTCTCGCTCACCGGCGCCGGGCCACGCTGGCAGAGCGATGCGTTGCAGATCGCGTCCGACGCCCGGCTGGTGGTGTCCAACGCCAGCAACGCGCGTGTGCGCGCCGTCGTCCAGAACGACGGCCAGATCAGCGTGCGCGGCTCGGCGACCTTCGAGAGCAACGTCACCGTAACAGCCAGCGGCGGACTCGACGGCGACTCCGGCGACACGTTCGATTTCCGGAAGAGCCTGCTGATTCAGTCCTCGAACGGGGCCGGCTTCGAATTGGCATCGAGTCGGGTGCTGTTCAGCGGTGGGGGCAATCACACCAACTCGATCACAGGACTGGATCGGGGCACGAACACCTTCGTGGGCGACTTTGCGTACGGCAAACTTTCGATCACGAACACCACCGACCACATCTATTTCACCAGCGGCGGTGGGAGCGAACCGACCAATGCGTTGTACGTGTGGAGCATGGATTTGTTGGGAAGCACGAACAACGTCGCCAATCTGCACGCTCCGACGAGCATCAACATTTACTACGTGTTGTCCGAGCACAATCCGTTCAACTCATACTTGCTGGACCAGACCTACGTGCTCGACGGCGGCGGGTTGTTGTTGCCGGCCGTGCCCGAGCCCGGTGCGCTGGCACTGGCATGGATCGCGGGTCTCCTGCTGTGGAAGACCAGGCGGAAATGACGGGTCGGGCTGATCAAAACCGGAGAGGATTCACCCTCATCGAGTTGTTGGTCGTCGTTGCCATCATTGCCATCCTCGTCGCATTCTTGTTGCCGGCTCTATCTCGCACCAAGGAAGCCGCCCGGCGTGCCCAATGTATGAACAACCTGCACCAGATCGGGATTGCGTTGTATCTGTACGCGGCCGATCACGACGACAGGGCACCGCTCGTGTACTACGGCGGACAAGTCGGAGCCGTCAGCGACAAGTTCGGAGGCGCCACCCAATACGCCGCGCATTACCCTTCTGCCCCGATCACTTCGAGCGGGTTCCTGCCGTACGCGGAGCGCTATATTGCGGACTACAACGTCTGGTTTTGTCCCTCTGAGCGGCACGCGGCGCTCAAGGACAAGAACTACTGGGGCACGTACTTCAATCTCACCGATGCCCGCGTCAGCTACGGCGGCTACCAGCAGACGTTCCTCACCGAGAACGATCACTCCGGCGCGGATAGCAGCGATTGGGTTCTTCCGAACCACTTCCGTGTCCACAAGGTCTCGCGCGGTGGACGCAGGGGCTACGCCTCGGATGTCACCGGCCAACCCAGCATGGGCAACGGCGCGCAGTTCCACCACGGCAACGGTTACAACGTGCTCTACTTCGATGGCAGCGTGTTGTTCGTCGGCGACCCGAAGAACTACGTGCAGTCGTTGATCAACACTTCGGGCGGCAGCTACTATTACGTCTGGTTCTATACCTGGCGGGACTTGTTCAACAAGGCCGGGCTGTAGGGTGCTGCGGTCACTTCTTCTGTCCCGGCTGCGGTGGCATGGGCGGCTCGAAGATCACCCGTCTCTGGATTTCCTGAGGCGTCAAGGCTTCGTAGGGAAACGACGATTCCGCGCTCGGCGGAGACGAACTCGGTGTCGCTCCGGGTTGCATCGCTGCTCCTGGAATCCGCGGCACGATTGCAAGAGAGATGACTTCCTCCTCCAGCAACTTTTTCACGCCGAGTCCCATTCCCGAGAAGACAACAATCTTGGGAAGGCCTTGTGGCACGGATTGAATCTCCTGGTCTTTCAACAGCGGTGGCCCGAGAAGCAACACGATCGCGCCAACCTTGGGATACTTCTTCAGCAGATCGAAAAACTGCTGGGGGGAAATTCCCGCTCCCATCGGACCTACCGTCAGTTTTGCTGCGTCCACCTTCTCGATAGCCAGGATCGTGACGCCGGGCTGTCTCGTGAGAGCCGACTTGAACGCTTTGAGTTGGACATTGGCAGCTTCGGACTCGATGGAAACCACAACGATCTCGCCCTTGTTGCCGGTAAGCTTGAGAGTTTCCTCGGCGATGAATTGTCCGGTGGCCTTGATCGGCCGGTAGTCGAGCCTGGGTCTGGACGGGCATGCTACCCGCAGGATTGAAATGGACGAAAGGCCGATCGCAAGCAGACAGACGATAATGATGCGACGTCGCTTTCTTCGATCCACGATTGCGGTTGTCATGCGGTCGGCCAGCTGCGTGGTCAGTTCGGCTCTGCGAGCCAGACGTCCACCCAGGTGGCGCGGCCGGTGTCGTTCTTATGCCGCCAAGTTCCGACGTGACCATCGAGGAACACCACGTTGGCGGTTTTTCCTGGATGGCGAAACATGTAGTAGCACGCCCCACCGCAGCCGCTGCCCTGGTAGATATTGGGGTTGTCCACGTTCCACTCCCAGCCGGATGGTCCGGGCGTCGTCACACCGCCGTGGACCTGGCCGGCGCCGAAGCAGCCGGCACTCCCGAGCGCCCGCCACCAGTAATCGGTGTGGGGGAAAGAGTCATCGTTGTCATCGGCGAACATCGCGAAGGCGAGATGAACCTGCCGTAGATTATTCACGCAATCGGCGGCCTTCCCCTTTTCCTTCGACGCCTGTAATGCCGGCAACAGCATCGACGCGAGAACAGCAATGGTGGCCACGACCACCGGCAATTCGATCAGGGTGAAGGCCCGCATCTGGATCCGCATCTTCATGGACAGGGCGGGCAATCAGACGGTCCGCAGGGGAGCGGATCTGGTGGCGAGTATGCGTAGTTAAATATCTCCACGTAGTTGGGTTTTCCGGAGACGAAAAAATGCCGGACGGTATCTACATGGCCATCCAGGTAGAGAACGTTCGCCCGTTTGCCGGGATGCCGGAACGCGTAATCCCAACCAGCATTGTCGAGCCCCCACTGGGTGTCCACATTCCACTCGGCGTAATTGATCACCCAACCCCATTGCGGTTTGTGTTTGTCCATGATCACCGGTGAGTTGGATCGCCCGCCATACTGACTTCCGAACTGCGTGGTGTTGCGTGGATTGGTGACCGCGTACCCTTTGCGCGGTTTGCTGGTACAGCCGTAGCCCGCGTAGTAGCTGTACCCGTTGATGCTCCAGTTGATCGCATAACTGCAATGATCGAGGTCGCTATCGTATGCCGTGGTCATCGGGTTCGGCTGGATGCAATTCGGGTCGCTGGTGTTGAAATAGACGCCCTTTTCCGCCGCACACCGAAACGCTGGCCAGCGTCGCTCGGCCCACCAGGTGGTAGTGTGGCCTCCGTGGATTTGACCCGGACCGAGGTAGCCTCCATTCCCAAGAGTTCGCCACCAATACGCTGTGAATGGGAAGTAGTCGTCGTTGTCATCGGCGTGCAGCGCGAAGGCGACGCCGATCTGACGCATGTTGTTGGCGCAGTCGGCGGCCTTGCCCTTTTCCTTCGCTTGCTGGAGCGCCGGCAGGAGCATCGCAACGAGAATGGCGATGGTAGCGGTGACGATGAGCAACTCCATGATGGTGAAACCGCTTCGCCTTGCCATTTCGAGTCTCGCTTCTCGCAGAAACAGCGGACACAACTCCATCGCGCGCAGAGTTTGAAGACAGGATGGAGCGGCGGTGGTCACAGTCCATCAATGCAAGGAGGACAGTCACACGGCGGAGACACGGGACCACAGCCAGCGGTAACATCAGGTGGGTTGTTGAAAACCGAGATGTAATTCGGCGGATAATTGTAGTTGCTTCCATTCCACCATGGAGCAGGACCTTTGTCCATCATATGGACGATGGTTCCCACGTGGCCGTCCAGATAGAGCACGTTGGCCCTTCGCCCCGGGTGTCGAAACATGTAGTGGATGCCGGGGTTGTAGTGTGGTGCCAGGGTACCCTCGGGAACGAAATCAATGTCCCACGCCTGGTAGTTGCCGGCCCAACCGAAGTACGGCTGCGGCTTGTCGAAGATCAGCGGCGCCGCAGCCCGGCCACCGGGATTGTCTGTCTGCCGCGAAAAGCCCAGGCGAGGTCGTGTGGTGCAACCGTAGCCGCAGTAATAATGGTATTGGTTGATGCTCCACTGATAGGAGTAGCTACAGTTGTCGAGATCGTTGTCGTACGCAGTGGAGAATGTGCTGGAGCTGCCATTGTTGATCCACGCGCCCTTCTCGCCGGCACAACGGAACACAGCCCACCGCCGGTAACTGGCCACCCAGGACCAGGACGCCGGCGCCGTGTTCGGGCCGAATAGCGGAGCGGGCGTTCCGACATACCCGCCATTCCCGAGCGTTCGCCACCAGTAATAGGTGAATGGGAAATAGTCATCGTAGTCGCCCGCGAGCATGGCAAACGCGGTGTAGATTTGCCGGAGATTGTTGACGCAATCCACCGCCTTTCCCTTTTCTTTCGCTTGCTGGAGGGTGGGCAGAAGCAGTGCTGCCAGAAAGGCGATCACCGCTGCCACGACGAGCAGTTCCACGATGGTAAAGGCACGAATGGCTCGCGCTTTACTTGCGATAAAGCTTCGACCCGACCCCTGGCACTCAGTAACGACGCCCATCCGAACCCTTGGCTAAATACTAATCTTCCATTGACAGCCTTGTCAATGGACAAGTTGTCTCAGTAGAGCGTAACCCTTGCCAGACAAGGGGTCGGCAAGGGCGGGAATTACCGGGGATTGCCGGTTTTAGTGTTCCATCTGCACGAAGTAAGAGAGGTTCTCAAGTTCGCTGGCGAGATTGACGTTATTGACCATCACATCCTCGGGAACATGGAGCACAGTGGGTGCGAAATTGAGGATGGCAGTGATGCCGGCGTCAATGAGTTGATGGGCCGCTTCGTGTGCCGCGCTGGCGGGAACGGCGATGATTCCGAGTCGAACATGAAACTGGCGGACGACTTCTTTCAGCCGCGTCATTGGTAGAATCGGCTTGTCGAAGTCCTTCGAACGCTTGCGCGAAGTATCCGCGTCAAATGCGCCGACAATCTCGAAGCCCTCCTGCTCAAAGCCCTTGTAGGCAAGCAACGCCGAACCCAGACTGCCCACACCTACAAGCACCACCGGTTGGAGCCGGTTCGTGCCAAGACTTTCGGTGATCTTGGTGGACAAATGCTGCACATCATATCCCAATCCGCGGGTGCCGAAGTGGCCGAGGAACGTCAGGTCCTTACGCAACTGGGTGGACTTCACGCCCGCGACCTTGGCCAGTGCCTCGGACGAAACCGTGCGGATCGAGTTCTCTTTCAACCGTTGCAAACAACGCAGATAGATGCTCAGCCGATACACGGTTTTCTTCGGGATAATGGCTGCGGGATGCGTTCGTTTGGTGCTTGTGATTTTTTTCACAAATTCAATTGACTTGAGTTCGCTCGTTGATAGTTTGCTGCAGAAATTTCGCCCGTGCTCGTCCGTTGCGAGCTTGATGAGCTGCTTCGCTAACAGATTTCCGAGCACGCGAGAAGAAAAATATGCCGTACTTCATCACGGACAAATGCATCGGTTGCACACTGTGCGAACAGAAGTGCCCTACCGACACGATCAGCGGGGTGAAGAAGGAACTGTTCACGATTCATCCCGAGGGTTGCATCGAGTGCGGTGTCTGCGCGATCTATTGTCCGGTCTCGGCCATCACGAACCAGTTCGGCGAAATCGTGCAGGGCAAGAAGCTGAAGGAAATTCCCAAGGCGGTCGTGGATCTCGACAACTGCACGGCCTGCGAGTTCTGCATTGATATCTGTCCGTTTGATTGCATCACGCTCGAACCCGACCCGCGCAACCCGGAATTGCATTACAAAGTGGCGGTGGTCAACGAGAAGACGTGCGTAAGCTGCCGGCTGTGCGAGATCGTGTGCGACAAGGACGCCATTTACGTTCCCAATCCGATCACAAATTTGGCTCCGCTCATGCCGCAGCACATCAAGCAGACGCCGCGCTCCGCAAACCAGGTGTCGTCCGAGCATCAGGAGCCGGAGTTTTATCGCAACGAGACCGGTCCGCGGTTCATGGGCAAGCCGTAGATTCGCCCATGGCCGACGAACCGATCGAGCGCGACAAGTCCTCGCCCCCTACGGAGGGGCCGGGGATGCTGGAGCAGGAAGAACCTCTCAGCGTAGGCAAGGTCGCGCTGCAGTTCTTTGTCATACCGATGTTGATCGTGGCGTTCTGCGTGGCCATCGTATTTTTGTTTCGATGGCTGACGTACGAGCAGCGAGACGTCGAGCATTACATGGGGATGCTCAAGCAGAGCAGCAGTCCCGCCGAGCGCGGGCAGGCGGCAAAGGGATTGTTCGAGGAACTGATGACGTACATCCCCGAGTCGAAGCGATGGCAGGGGATCTTCGATCTGACGCAGCAGTTGCGAGCGGACAAGGAAAAGTTCCTCCGCGAGCACCCGGGGTTCACCGAGCAGGTCATCCAGATTTTCGAGGATTCGCAGAACGATCCAAAGGTGCGACGCTATCTGGTGCTCACGCTGGGGATTGTCGGCGACGCAAAGGCGACCGCCGCCCTGTCGAAAGCGGCCGGCAGCGGTGACAGCGATACCGTCATCGCTTCGTTGATCGCCTTGGGCAACATTCAGGATCGCTCGGCGTTGCCGGTGATCCTGCAGGCCGCGCGCAGCGACGATGCCGGCGTGCGTCAGGCGGCGGTTCATGTCCTCGGTAGTTTTGACGGCGACGAAGTCACGCGTCCCCTCGCAGCGGCGCTGAACGACCCCGATGAACTGGTAACATGGAACGCGGCGTTTGCGTTGGCCCGGCACGGTTCGCCCGCGGGCGAAAAAGTTTTGACGCGGCTCCTGGATTTTGAGTACGTAAGCAAGCGTGGTTCTCTCTCAGTAGCCCAGAGGCAGCAATACCGGGTGGCGGCGATACAACAGTTGGTGCAACTCAACGCCACGGGTGTTGTTTCGCAGCTTGAACGGTTGAGCACGAGCGATCCCGATATGCCCGTGCGTCAAGCGGCGATCGAGGGATTGAAGAGGATGAAGGGAAAGTAATTGGTGACTGGTGATTGGTAATTGGCCGAGGCAGTCGAAGCGGCGCCAGTTACCAATTACGAATTACCAATTACCAATATCATGTCAGACACAACACAGGTAGAAACGAACGCGGCGGAAGCCAAGCCCGCCGCCCCGCCCGCGTACCCGACGCGGGAACAGATTCTCGCGAAATACCGCGAGCGGGTGAACGAACTCTCCCTCAAAGACAAGATGCCGCGCCGGAGTTTCCTCGCGGCCCTCGTGGCGGGCTGGGGCTTGTTTGCGCTCGCCATGGCTGCCGGCTCGCTCGCGTTGTTCCGCTCGATGATCCCGAACGTGGACTTCACCAAGATCCCCAAAATCAAGATCGGGCCGCCCGACAAATTTCCGCCCAACAGCGTGGACGAGGCATTCAAGGGCCAAAAGATCTGGATCGTGCGCGATTCGGAAAAGATCGTCGCGCTGCGCACTGTCTGCACTCACCTCGGCTGCACGCCCAACTGGAGCGACAACGAAAACAAGTTCAAGTGTCCGTGTCACGGCAGCGGGTTCCGCGGTCCGAAAGGCTTCCTCAACGCCGGCATGAACTTCGAGGGACCCGCCCCCGTGCCGCTGGTGCGGTTCAAGATCACGATGGGCGACGACGGACAGCTCGTAGTGGATCAGGGCACGATGTTCGCGTACGAAAAGGGCGAGTGGAGCAACCCCGAGTCATTCTATCCGGTTTAAGAAATCACGAATCACCCATCACGAATCACCATGTTCAGCAATCCCTGGCTCCAATACCGCAAGTTCAAGGAAGCGCTTCTTGATTCGCAGGTAAAAAAATCCATCTTCCGCGTCGGCATTCCCAACACCGATCGCAAACGCGTGCTCGTCGTGCTCGGCAGCCTCATCCTGCATCTGCACCCGACGAAAGTGCGCACGAGCGGCGTCAAGCTCCGCTACACCTGGTGCGCCGGCGGGTTGTCGTTCTTCTTGTTTCTCGTGCTCACGCTGACGGGTGTACTGTTGATGTTCTACTACCGGCCCACGGTCGAAGGCGCGTACGGCGACATGGTGGACATCCGCGAGCAGGTGCCGTTTGGCATCATGCGCGAAATGCACCGCTGGGCCGCGCACGCCATGGTAATCATGGTGATGCTGCACATGTTCCGCGTGTTCATGACCGGCAGCTACAAACCGCCCCGGGAGTTCAACTGGGTCGTCGGCGTGATCCTGTTGGTGCTGACGTTCCTGCTCTCGTTCACCGGCTACCTGTTGCCGTGGGACCAGCTTGCCATCTGGGCGATCACCGTCGGTTCAAACATGGCGAAGGCAACGCCCTTCGTGGGCGCGGCGGCGCCGGGCGCGGAATTTCTGCGGCTCAAGGACATCCCGCTCGTGCATCCCGGTGACGACGCGCGATTCATGCTCATCGGCGCGCGCGAACTCGGCGGGGTGACGCTGCTCCGCTTCTACGTGCTGCACTGCGTCGGCTTGCCGCTGGCGGCGGCGTTTCTCATGGCGGTGCACTTCTGGCGCATCCGCAAAGACGGCGGCATCAGCGGGCCCATGTAGCCATGAACGAAGCGCTCAAGCATTTCATAGACACCATCTCCAACGCGTGGATCAGCTTCGCGTTGTTGAACATCCTCTTCATCTTCTCCCTGGTGTACGTCAAGGTCTGGCGCGCCAAGGTCGGCGCCATCATCCTGTTCGTCGTCGCGCTCGGCTGCGTGTGGGGGTTCAGCGACGACAATTTCAAGGCGAACATGGGCAAGCCCGACAACGCGCCCATCTTCATGATGATCTTCATCTTCGGCGCGGGACTCTGGGCCGCGTTGAGCCAGGCGATTGCCAACGACGAACGCATCGCTGCGGGGAAAGGTCCCGCCGAGTCCGAGACCAGCAACACCAAGACCTGGGTCTGGCCGGACCTGGTGTATATCGAGTTCCTGGCGATGATCATCGTGACCGTGCTGCTCGTGGCGTGGTCGTTGTTGCTGCAAGCGCCGCTTGAAGAACCCGCCAACCCCGGACGCACGCCCAACCCCTCGAAAGCGCCGTGGTACTTCCTCGGCCTGCAGGAGATGCTCGTCTATTTCGATCCCTGGATGGCGGGCGTGGTGTTGCCGAGCATGATCATTCTGGGACTGTGCGCGATCCCGTACATGGATCGCAATCCGAAGGGCTCCGGCTACTACACGCTCAAGGAACGCAAGGTCGCCATCGCGACGTTCCTGTACGGGTTCATGGTGTTGTGGGTGTTCATGATCATTACCGGCACCGTGTTGCGCGGTCCTGGCTGGAACTTCTTTGGGCCGTTTGAAGCGTGGAATCCGCACCGGGTGTTGCCGCTCAACAACGTCAACCTCTCCGACATCGTGTGGATCAAGTGGTTTTACAACATGGGCATCGGCAACGGTCTGCCGCCGATTGACACGGCCGGTATTGCCGGCTTCCTGCCGTTCGGAAAATTCCTGAAGGCCGTCGGCCAGGCGGTCTATCGCGAGTGGGCGGGCATTCTGTTTCTGGTGCTCTTCCTGGTGGTGCTGCCGGTTGTGTTGTCCAAGACCTTGCTCAAGAATACCTACCAGATCATGGGGGCGGCGCGGTTCCATCTGATGATGAACCTCTACCTGGTGATGGCGACGCTGCCCATCAAGATGGTGGGACGCTGGGTGTTCAACCTCAAATACATCGTCGCCACACCGTGGATAAACTACTGACCTAGTCCGCTTCGAGTTCCATGCGCAACGTTCCTGAAACAATCCATTGCTACAAGATTCCGCGGTTGAACTGGATCTTCGTCCTGTTCTCTCTGCTCTTTGTCCTCTCGATGGTCTGGATGATCTGGTTTGATTACATCGGCTATCGCAAGTGGAAGGATTATCAGCGCGAGTTCCAGACCATCGAAGCCGCCAAACTGCGCCGCGATGTGCAGGAAGCCGAACTCAAAGCCGAGCAGGCCGGAGTCAAGAAGATCGAGGAAGAGATCCTCGCCGAGGAGAAACTGGTTGCCGCCAATAAAGACAAGCTCAAGCAGGCCATCGCCAAGGCGGACAAAGAGCGCGTGATCTTTGAGAACAAGGACACCGAGTACAAGTTCCGCAAGGCCGACCTCGACGCGCAGAAGTACAAACACGACGTTGCATTCGAGCACTTCAAGGAAAACCCCAAAGACGACCAGGCCAAGCGCCGTTATCTCGAAGCAAAGGGCACGCTCGACGCCATGAAAGCGGAGGTGGACGGACTCGAAAGAGAGGCGCAGGACCTGGAAAAGATACACAAAGCCGCCCAGGCGGAAGTCGAGCGGATTGTCCGCGAGAAAACCCGGCTGGAAAAAGAGATGAAGCAGCTTCTCACTCGGAAGACTCTCGCCGAGCGGAAGTTGACCGTCCTCACGGACCGCTGGATTCAGGGCGTCGTCAACGCGCCCTTTCTCGAAATCACCGAGCCAACCATCAAAGTCAAACAGATCGTCCTCGACAACCACCGTTTCAACGTCAACTTCGCCGAGGTCGAGCGCGTGGACCGCTGCATCTCCTGCCACAACGGAATCGCCAAACGCGATCCGGCGCCGGCGAACGGCGCGTCACCCGAAAAAAAGACGCCGACGGCCAAGGACATCGAGAGCGGCAACTTCCGTTTCGCCGATCTCCCGCAGCCGCACACGGCGCATCCGAACCCCGACCTGTTCGTCGCCGACGGTTCGAAACACCCGATGGACAAGTTTGGTTGCACCCCGTGTCACTGGGGCTGGGACCGCGGCATGGATTTCAGCCGCAGTGCCCACATGCCGGACGAGGAGAAGATCGTCAAAGTCAGCGTCTCGTCCAACGGCAAAACCAGGATCGTCGAGAAGTCGCAGAAGGAGGCGTGGGTCGAGAAGTATCACTGGCACGAGATGCATCACGCCGAGCAGAAGATGCGGCCGCTGTCGTTCACCGAGTCCTCCTGTCTCAAATGCCACACCGGCCAGACCACGATCGAGCACGCCGACAACCTCAACCACGGCATCCGTCTCATCGAGCAGGCGGGTTGTTACAACTGTCACAAGATGCGCCCGCTCGAGACGTTTGTGACGCACATCGTGAAGGAAGGCCAGGACGTGCCGGCAGTCGCGCGGTTGCTCAGCAGCGACGTCGAAGCCATCCGCGAAGCCAACAGCCTGAAGACCGACGAACTCAAGGTCGGCATGGAGTTGACCGTGCCGGTGCGCGCGCTCACCAAGACGGGGCCGAACCTGGTCAAAGTCTCCAGCAAGCTTGACAAGGATTGGGTGCGGCGCTGGCTGGCCGAGCCGAAGCGGTTTCGTCCCAACACCTTCATGCCGCAATTCTGGCATCTCGAGAACACCTACCAGCGACTGACCAACATCACCGATCACATCACCTACCGCGGCGTTACCGGCGACCAGTTCCGCATGGCCGACCGCGACGAGGTCGAGATCGAAGCGATCACGGAGCTCTTGTTCGCGCTGTCCGATGCACCGAAATATCCCGCGCCGCCGGTGCAGGGCAACGCGGACAGTGGCAAGAAGCTCGTGGAGAATCTGGGTTGTCTCGCCTGCCACGTCGTCAACGAACGACTCGAGCCCGAAACAACCTACAGCGACGGCACGCCGGTGGACGACGCAAAGTTCCCATTGCTCAGGATCGACGCCAAGCTGCCCACCCTCGACATCGCCCAGTACAAACGCAGCCGGTCGCAAGGGCCCATGTTGTTCGGCAGCGGCAGCAAGATGGACGCGAACTGGATTTACGCCTGGCTGAAAGACCCGAAGCAGTATCATCCGCGCACGAAGATGCCCAACCTGCGGCTGACCGATCAGGAAGCCGCGGACGTCGCCAGCTATCTCGTCACACTCAAGAACGACGACTTCGACAAGCGCCCGCTCAAAGACATGAGCGACACGGTCTTTCGTCGGCTCCGCGATGACATGCTGCGTGAATACCTGCAGGGCGAGTATTCAATGGATGAAGCCGCCAAGATGGTCGAGTCGGGCAACCTCGACGCCAAGACCGCCGAGTTCTTCCGCCGAATCAAATACAGCGACGTGAACGACCTGCTCAACCGGTGGACCGATGCAGTCAACGCGTTGTCCCGTCTCCCCGCCGACCCGAGCGATGCCGAACGCAAGGCCCTCCGGGTCCGCATCGAACGTCTCGCCGAGCAGATGCGCGATCTCGCCCGGCAGCGGCCTCCGGTGGCGGAATTGCTCCATACCTGGGCGGGGCAGCTCGCCGAGCTGGCGATGAAAGCCGCCACATGGAACAGCATCGAGGAGAAAGATCGAAAGCAGGCTCTCGACGCTGCGTATGAGGCGCCGCATGCGGGCCAGAAGGCGTTCGGAGATTTCGCCCAGGCCCAAGCCGCGGCGCTCGACCTCGAACTCAAGAAGAAACTCTACCTCGGCGACAAGCTCGTCGGCCGGTACGGTTGCTATTCCTGTCACAACATGACCGGCTACGAGACCGCCAAGCCAATCGGCACCGAAATGAGCGAGTGGGGCACGAAACTCACCAGCACGCTCGATTTCGGCTACCTCGAAGGCAAGATTGACCACAGCAACTACGCCTACGTCCAGCAGAAGGTCAAAGCCCCGCGTTCCTTCGACAAGACCGAGGTCAAGAAGCCGCAGGAATGGTTCAAGATGCCGCAGTACAACTTCAACGCCGAGCAGCGCAAAGCCATCGCCATCGCCGTCATGGGCATGACCGATGAGAAAGTGTTGCCCCAGGCGCGACGCAACCTCACCGAGAACGAATGGCAGATCGAGAACGGGCGCTGGATGGTGAAGGAACTCAACTGCGTCGGCTGCCACATCGTCGAGAAGAAAGGCGGAGCGCTCCTCGCCACGCTCGATCCGGCCCAGAAACAGATGTGGCCGCCCAACCTGTCCGGCACCGGCACCAAAATCAAGCCGACCTGGCTCTATCATTTCCTGAAGGAGCCGGGCGACTACAAGTTCCGTTACTGGTTGAATGCCCGTATGCCGAGTTTTGGGTTCACCGATGAACAGGTCAATTCGCTCACGCGCTACTTCGCGTTGCTCGACAGCCAGGCGTTTCCGTTCGAGGCCGGCACGCTGACCGACACGTATCATCCGCCCAAGGAAAGCGTGGCCACCGGCGAGGAAATTTTCGTGAAGTTCCAGTGCTACAAGTGTCACGTGGTCCGACCCGCCGAGCAGGCCGCCCGCGCCAGCAACATCGGCCCCGACCTCAAACAGACCAAGGTGCGGATGCGTCCCAGCGGGCTCGTCCCCTGGCTGCGCGATCCCGCCTCCATCACGCCCGGCGTCAACATGCCCGCCAACTGGCCCACGGAGGCCGACGCGCAGAATCCGTTGCCCAATGTCCTCGATGGCAGTACCGAGAAGCAGATCAAGGCCATGGCGGATTACCTCTTGACCTACGATGGTTCGATCGAGGCGAAATTCCCGCCGCCCAAAGAAGAGCCTGCTCCCGCTGGCGGCGACGGCGGCAAGAGTGATTACGAATAACGTGGCGCTCGCCTTGGCTACGCCTTGATCGGAACGGGCTTTCCCCGTTCATCCATCGCCACGTACACCACCTCGGCTTGGGTGACCCGGACGGGCTTGCGTGGTTCGTGGGAACGAATCGCGTCCACGGTCACGCGTACGGTGATCGAGGTGGTGCCGAGTTTGACCGTCTCGGTGTAGAAACTGACCAGATCCCCGACGAAGACAGGCGCGATGAATTTGACCTCGTGCATCGCGATCGTGACGACCTTCTTTTCGGTGTTCTTGCGCGCCTCGACCGCCCCGGCCTGGTCAATGTAGCTGAGGATGATGCCGCCGAAGATGGTGCCGAGCGCGTTGGTGTCGCGCGGCAGCATGACCACGCGGATGGCTGGCTGGAAATCGTCTTGCGGCATGGCGGGAGTATGAGCAGCGAGGCGTATGACTTCAATTCCCTTCCGCGATCAACAACCCACCATCCGGGAGTGGCGCGCGCGGCTCGTGTCCACTGCGCGAATTCCAACACTCCCGTGGTCGAGTGACAAGCTGTCTGACAACGCGGTGAACGGGGACACATTGTCAACTCACGCCGACGCAGTCCGACCTGTCCGGTGCTCAACCACGCACGGGCACGCGGTATGCACCGCCGCACCCGCGTAAGGCAGTTGTCGTGTGCCCGAAAGGAGTTGGATATGGATCGACGCGAATTCCTCAAGCAAGTCGCGGCATGGTCCGCGGGTCTGGCTGCATCCGCGCCCGTGTTCCGCGCGGTTGAAAGTCTCGCCGAATCCCAGCCGACAGCGAAGCCGATGCTCGCCCTGGCAACCGGGCGTGATTACGAAACGCTCCTGCTGCAGGTGCTCAAGCCGCTCGGCGGGATCAACGCCTTCGTGAAACCCGGCCACAAAGTCGTGGTCAAACCCAACATCGGCTGGGATCGCAATCCGTCGCAGGCGGCAAACACGCATCCGCTGGTCGTGAAGACGCTGGTCAAGCTCGCGCTCCATGCCGGCGCGGCGAAAGTGATGATCTTCGATCGTCCCTGCAACGACGCACGGCGATGCTACTCCAACAGCGGCATCGCGGAAGCCGTGGAGTCGCTCGGCGACAAGCGCGCGACATGCACGTTCATTGACGACCGCCAGTTCGTGCCGGTGCAGATCGCAAAGGGACAATCGCTTTCGCAATGGTCGTTCTACAAGGACGCACTCGAAGCTGACTGCTACATCAACGTCCCGATCGCGAAGCACCACGGCCTTTCGCGCCTGACGCTCGGCATGAAAAACGTCATGGGCGTGATCGGCGGCAACCGCGGCGAGATTCATCAAGCCATCGGACCGAAGCTCGCCGACCTCAACACGGTCGTACGCCCAAAGCTGACGGTGATTGACGCAACGCGCATCCTGCTCAATCACGGCCCCTCGGGCGGCAATCTCGACGACGTCAAGGTCCTCGACACGCTCATCGCCTCCGCCGATCCCGTCGCGGCCGATGCGTACGCGACCACGTTGTTCGAGCTAAAGCCCGATGCGCTGGAGTCAACGCGCGCCGCGTATCAGGCGGGGCTGGGCGAGATGGATCTGAGCAAGGTCAATGTCGTGAGAGCATGAGCGCGGTCGCGCGAATCGCATGGCGATGAAGCGGTTCAAGCAAATCCACTGGCGGACGGTGCGGCGGGTCGCGCAGGTGGGATTCCTGATCGCGTTCGTTTGGCTGTTTCGAAAGACGGAATACACCGGCGTTTCTGAAGTCCCCTCGGCGGCCAACGTGCTTTTCCGCCTCGATCCGCTGGTGGCGGTCTGCGCGACGGCGGCGGCGAAGTGGATCGTGCCGATCGTCTGGCCGGCATTGATCCTCGTGGTGCTCACGGTCCTGCTCGGTCGCTTTTTCTGTGGCTGGGTCTGCCCGCTTGGGACGTTGCTCGATGGCTCCCACCGGCTGCTTCCTCCACGCATCACCCCTCCGGCACGGCGGTGGCAACGCGCCAAGTACGCCCTCCTCGTTGTCATTGTCATCGGCGCTGTGTTCGGTTTCCCCCTGGTCGGCTATTTCGATCCGTTTGCGTTGCTGGTGCGAGGCATGACATTCGCCCTCGATCCGTTTTGGAGTCGAGGCGTGACGACTCTCTTCGACGGTCTCTATCGGCATGCGCCGGCAAGGGTCAGCGATCTCAGCGAGCCGATCTATTCGGCCCTCAAGGGCACCGCGCTCCCGTTGCAACAGAACGTGTTTCTCTGGGGCAGCATCTCGCTGGCGATCTTGGTCGCCGTCTTCGCGCTCGAATTGCTCGAACGCCGCTTCTGGTGCCGAAACCTCTGCCCGCTCGCGGCGCTGCTCGCGCTGCTCTCTCGGTGGTCCGCGGCGCGCCGCTTGCCGATCAAGACGTGCAAGGACTGTGGCGCCTGTGCGGTGGACTGCCGAATGGGCGCATTCGACGCTGAAGGGCGACTGATGCCGGAGGCCTGCAATCTCTGCATGGATTGCGTGGCCAACTGCCCCCATGAGCGCGCGAAGGTTGCTCTGCGTAGTCCCAAGAAGGCACCGATCGCGCTCGATCCGTCGCGACGCGCGGTGCTGGCCACGTTGGCCGCAGGCTTTGCACTGCCGGCTTTCTCGTGGGCGACGAGGAGTGACCGGCCTGTCCATCCGAAGCTGATCCGCCCGCCGGGCGTTCTGGATGAACGGAAGTTCCTCGATGCCTGCGTCCGTTGCGGCGAGTGCATGAAAGTGTGTCCGACCAACGGTCTGCAGCCGGCATTGTTCGAGGCGGGCGTGGAGGGCGTGTTCTCGCCGCGGCTCGTCCCGCGCATGGGCTATTGCGAATTCAACTGCACGCTGTGCAGCGAGTTGTGTCCCACGGGAGCGATCCCGCGGCTGACCCAGCGCGAGAAGCACATCGCCGTGATGGGCAAGGCCGAGTTTGACAGGGATCATTGTCTGCCGTTCGCGAAAGGGAAGCCGTGCATCGTCTGCGAGGAGCATTGCCCCGTGCCGATCAAGGCAATCCGTTTCCGCGAGGCCGAGGCGACCAACGAGCAGGGCGCCCGGGTCGTGGTCAAGCAACCGTATCTCGTGTACGACCTGTGCACGGGTTGCGGCATCTGCGAGAAGAAATGCCCGATCGAAGGCCTATCGGCGGTGCGGATCAGCAGGGTCGAAGCCGTCACTCCAACGCAACCGGGCGTCCCAACATGAACCACCAAGCACGTCTGTCGGTGTGTCTGCTGGCAGTCTTCACACTCGCGACAGGCACAGGGAGGTTTGCCATGGCACAGAAGGAATCCAAAGCAGCGTCCACTGTAACGCTGCCGAAACCAAAATTCCAAAGCGCGGTCTCCGTCGAAGAAGCACTGCAGAAGAGGCGTTCTGTCCGCGAATTCAAGAAGGAGCCGCTGACACTGAGCGATGTTTCGCAACTCCTCTGGGCGGCCGGCGGGATGGTGTCGCCCGTCGGCTTCCGGTCCGTGCCATCGGCGGGAGCGCTGTACCCGTTGGAATTCTACCTTGTCGCGGGAAACGTGACCGGCCTGCCGCAGGGCGTGTACAAGTACCGGCTCGAACGACACGAACTCGCGAAAATCAGCGACGGCGACCACCGAAAAGAATTGTACGCCGCGTCGCTGCACCAGGAGTCGCTACAACAAGCGGCCGCGATCGTCGTCATCTCCGCCATCTATCAGCGTACAACTGTCAAATACGGTGAGCGCGGCGTCCGTTACATCCACATGGAAGCCGGACATGCGTCGCAGAACGTGTACCTGCAATGCGTCTCGCTCCATCTCGGCACGGTCGCCATCGGCGCATTCGACGACGAATCGGTGCGGCGGACCGTCGGAATGCCGGACACCGAGATGCCGCTCTATCTGATGCCCATCGGCAAAATGTGAGCGAACGCCCGGCTCACGCGTGCGCGGCTTCCCACTGTTCTTCGTCGCGGGTGAAATAGCGGACGCGGACCTTCTTGTATTCCTTGGTGCTGTAGAGCGCGGAGTACTCCCGGACGCCGGTTTTCTCCGAGATGGTCTTCAATACCGCCTCGCACTCTTCTGCTGACTTGCCGTGTACCATCGTGAAAATGTTGTACGGCCAATCGGGATAGGTCGGACGCTTGTAACAATGGCTTACCGCGCGGAAGCTGCCCATTGTCTCGCCGATCTTGTCCAGCTCCGCGTCGCTCCCGGCGCGCACGGCCCAGACGCCCATGGCGTTGGCGGCAAAACCGGCTTTGCGGTGATTGAGCACGGCGGAAAAACGGCGCAGCTTGCCCTGGTCGTGGAACCGCCTGCACATCGCTTGCAGTTCGGGCAGCGACACGCTGATCTCCTTCGCGTAGTCCACGAACGGCGCCGGCGTGAGCGGCAGGTTGCGCTGCATGACGCGGATGAATTCGATTTCCGTCGCCGTCAACACTGTGTCCGTCGCGCGCTTCTTCTCCGTGTACGACGGTGCAACTTGATCGTCGGCTTTGCTTTCGCCGGTTACGTCAAACTGTACTCCGATCTTGAATAGCTTCAGCGTCGGCAGCAGCCGGGTGCTCTCCGCACCGCTTTCCTTGTGGAGGAACTCGACCGTGCGCTCCAGTCCCAGCCGGCTCGTCGGCGGCACGGCGATGGTGTACCAGAGATTGAATGCGTGGTTGCGCTGGTAATTGTGGCTCACCCCGGGATGCTGGCTGATGACCGCCGCCGCGTCGTCCACGCGGCTCGGATCGCACTTGCACGCGACGAGGCTGGATGCGTACCCGAGGCTGCGCGTGTCGAAGATCGCGCTGATCTGACGGATGATCTTCTCGGTTTTGAGCCGATTGATCCGGTCGAGGACGTCCGTCTCGGTGAGGTTGAGCTTTTCACCAAGAACCGCAAATGGCCGTTCCGCAACGGGCACTTCGGCCTGGATGAGATTCAGCAGTTTCTGATCAATCGGATCTTGTTGCGTGCTCACGCTGGCAGAACCTATTTCGAGACGGAAGGATCGTCAATTCCAGGTTGCGTAACTTCAGGAACGTGAGAGGACAACCGCGTTACGGACTCGAGCCTCGACCGCAGACTATGCGGTCCGTCCGACCCGCACCCGCCACGCTTCCGGGCCTTGTTCGAGGTAGGTCCAATCGAACCGGCCCGAGTACTCGGCCGCAAATTGATAGTAGAGCGGCTTGGGATCGTGGTCGTTGACCAACACAAACGCGCCGCCCGGCTTCAGCGAGTCGAACGTCTGGAAAATCAACCGATGCCGTTGCGGCGGGGGCAGCGGACGCACGTCCACGATCGCGTCCTGTGTCTCCTGCTCGTGCGCGCCGTGACAGCAACAACACCCCGGCGCCTGGATCGTCTCCATCCGCTCGAACACCGCGCGGTGCTCGGCTTCATCGAGGAACTCATCGCAGGCCGGATAGAGGATCGCTTCCTCCTTCTGATTGTGGGCGCTCAACAGCTCGAACAGCGCCGCTTCCTCGACGTCGGTTTCGGGGTCGCCTTGATGCAGCTTCGCGACGATCTGCCCCAAGCGGTGCTTGATCTGGCGATGCTCGAAGCGCATCGCCTCCGTCGGCCCGGTGCCGCGCATTCCCGTCTTCGCCTCGAACTGAGGGAACAGAATTTCTTCTTCCCATGCGATGTGACGTTCGAGGCCGCGCTTAAATTGACGGAAGCTGTCCGCCGCCGTGGGGTAATCCGTTCTCTTCCATTTCCGATATTGCTGGAATAAACCGTCCAGCCGATCGTGATCGTGACCGTAGGAATCTGTGATGGACTGCGTGCTCATGACATGCGCACCCTAGTCCATCTCGGTCCGACGCAAATTGATGCAGGTCAATAAGCGTCACGATTGCAGTATCTGTCTGCGGAGGCTCTGCGATTGCGAAGCGGCACGGCAAGCACTCCTGTGTTCGCGTCAAGGGGACGGTCCCAAAGGTGGACGACCAGCAGGCGTCTTGGATCGCAAATCGCGCATTCGTTTCACGAACAGAAAATAGACCCCGGGCCCGTACGCCATCAGCATCACCGTCAAACCCGTGGCGATGCCCCAGAACGTGACCGCCGGCGCGCAACAGTCGTTCCGGTGGCGCACGATGACGTGGCTTGGAACGGCCACCAGCAGTTCGAGGATGCTCCCGGCCAAGAGCCAGCGCATGAGGCGGCGGACCCACGCGTCGGGGTCGGGGTTCGTCAGGAATCTGCGAAACACAAACGCCCACACAGCCCATGGCAACAAGAGATACACGGCCATGGCTTTCAGAGCCGCCTTCTCGTCCTCACCGAAGATGCCAAACAGCTTGAGTCCATCGTCGCCCCAGAGGCCGGCTGCCAGAGAACCGATGGCCGAGACACAAACGAGCGCCATGAGAAAGGCGGCTGTGATGACAGGAACGAACAACCGTCGCCGGCGTTGGGGTCGTCCTTCTGCCACGCCCACAGGGACGATCAACAACAGCACCTGGCCCAGCAAAGCCACGCCGATCCAAACCCAGTAACCCCCATGGCGGTACAGATCGAAGACCCGCTCCGCCTGCGCCATGTCTGATTCCGCGCCGACGCAGAAGCAGTCAATAAACACCGGCGCAGTCAGGCTCACGAGCGCGACGAAGTACAGCAGCACCGTCACGACGGCCCACCGTTTCATATCTTCTCTTCGCCATCCGCGATCTTCTGCAGCCGGGCGCGGTTCAGGACTTTAATCTGGCTGCCGCAAAACGTCAGCACGCGGTGCTCGGCGAGCCGATGCAACAGCCGGGAAATCGTCTCTTTCGTCGTCCCGAGCATCTGAGCGAGCGTGGTCTTGGTGACGCCGACCTTGATCGTCGCGTCCGTGCCGTTGGTCAGGCTCAACACATAGCTCGCGAATCGCGCTGGCACTTCTTTCATCGTCAGATCGGTCAGAGCGTTGCGCATGTGGCTGAGCCATTTCACGAGCGACGCGATCACCTTGAAGCTCAGTTTCGGATCACGCGCGAGCAGTTGCTTGAAGCCGTTTTTTTCGACCTGGATCAGGGTGGTAGGCGAGACCAGCGCTTCCGCGGTCGCGGGATACTTGTCCATGAACAACGCCGCCTCGGCAAACGAGTCGCCCGCCTCCACCACGTGTAACACCCGCTCCCGGCCGTCCGGTCCGACACGGAAGACTTTGACCGCACCCGTGACCACCAGAAAGAACCCGCGCGACACGTCGCCTTCGCTGAAGAGGAGTTGTCCCTTGCGATAATCCTTCCGCACCGAGACCTGCTGCAGCGATGCGAGGTCGCTTTGGTCCAGATCCGAGAACAGTTTGCAGCTCCGCAGTAACAGGCTGAGATCCATACTCTGCGCGGCAGCATAGGGTGTAGCCGTGGTTCTGTGAAGCGCTGAATTCTTGAACATTTCATGTTGATGATCCAGCATGGCGCCAACTCATGAACGTCACACCGTCATCCTCGACCCCGGTCTCGATCTTCACCGACATTCCGTTCGCACACACCCCGCAACGAACCTTACGTCTCGATCTCCGCGTGCCGAAAACGACGCCTCCCCCGCCGCTCCTCATGTACATCCCCATGGGCGGAATGGGTGCATGCCCGAAAGAGAACGCTCCGTGGTGGTTGGTCGAGCGCGGCTTCGCGATGGCATTCATCGAAGCCCGCGTCAGCAGCGAAGCGATCGCGCCCGCGCCTGTGCACGACTGCAAATCCGCGGTGCGTTGGTTGCGCGCCCATGCCGGCGAGTATGGCTATCGCCCCGATGCCATCGGCGTCTGGGGACATTCTGCCGGGGGACTTCTCTCCGCGTTGCTCGGCACCTCCGGCGACGTGCGCGAACTGGAAGGCGACGGCCCGCATCGCGAGATGTCGAGCCGGGTGCAGGCCGTCTGTGATCAATGCGGCGCCCCGCACGACTTCGCCTGGTTTGCGCGACCTGAAAGCAAGACTCGCTTCGCTCCGGTTGCCGAAAACCTGCGCCTTTATCTCGGCGGCCCGTTGAGGAAAGAACCGATCTGGCTCGATTCGTCAGCCCGCGGACGTATCTCACCTCAAAGTGCCCGCCCATGTTGTGGATCCACGGTGACGCTGACAATGTTGTGCCGGTGGAAGAGACGATCAGTTTTCATCGTGCCCTCATTGCCGCGGATGTGGATGCAACCCTGCGCATCCTCCCCGGCATCGGCCACGGTTGGGATCCCGCGTTGACCCGCGAAGAGGTGGCCAGGTTCTTCCAGCGCACGCTGCGGGACATTTGTTGAACGCGAAGCTCTGAGAATCCTCGCGCAAAGACGCCAAGTCGCCAAGAAACGAAGTCAATGCGGTTTCAGTTGTGTGCACTCCTGCTGTCTGGGACCGGGAACCGAGAACTGAGAACTGAAAACTCAGTCATGGCTTCCCGGCCTTGTTCGAATCGTATTCCTTCCAGAACTCGGCGGTGAATTCAGAAAACTGCTGGCTTGCCTTGAGGCAAGAGAGATGGCAGGGAATTCGCACGATGACATTCGATCCAATCCGCAAGCTCCACGATGCGCAGCCATTTCGCCCGTTTGTCATGCATCTCGCCGACGGTCGCGCAATCCCTGTCCACCATCCCGACTTCGTCGCATTCGCGCCCAGTGGACGAAACTTGATTGTCTATCAGAAGGGCGACGACTTCAACGTCGTGGACCTGTTGCTGGTGACGGATCTGGAAGTGAAGCGCGCCAACGGTTCCCGACACCGACGCCGCTGAGTCTGGCCTGGACTGTTCACTGACCACTGGCTTCTGACTTCTGATCGCAGTTCATTGCTCATTTCTCCGCACCGGCCTTCTTCGCGTCGTACTCCTTCCAGAACTCGGCGACGGGTTGAACGCTGTCCCATGCGGCAGCGGCAGCAGAACGATACGCCAGACGCTTCAGATTGGGGAGATGTCGAAGGAACTCGATGCCCGCGCACTGCAAAAAACCTGACGAAGTCGCTTGCCCCTCCAACGGACCCGAAACAGACCGACGTGTTTTTGGAACTCCACCGCTCCGTATCGGCGACTGCTTGATTTTTCCACGGCCCTCCCTACACTGCGCGGCGAACTCGAACATAACAGGAGAGACTCAGATGGGAAATTTTGTGAAAGTGGCTTCCGTCGCGGACGTGCCGCCGGGTCAATGCAAGAGTGTGAGCGCCGACGGGCGCGAGATCGGTCTGTTCAACTGCGATGGCAAATTCCATGCGATTGACAACGTCTGCCCCCATGCCGGCGGCCCTCTCGCCGAGGGCGGGTTGGATGGCGAAGTCGTCACCTGTCCGTGGCACGGCTGGCGGTTCAACGTCTGCACCGGCGTTTCGGCCATGAGCCCCGCGCTCAAGGTCAAGACCTTCGAGGTCAAGGTCGAGGGCAACGACGTCCTCGTCGGAATCTAGGCCGCCCATGACAATCCCAATTCTCGATGGCGTGTTGCAGTGGCTGCACGTGCTTGCGGCGGTGTTGGCGGTGGGCGGCGTGTTTTTTCTGAGGTTCGTGCTCTGTCCCGCGCTGAAGAAATTGCCGGCCGAGCAGGAGGCAACAAAGACACAACTGCTCCAATCTGTCGTCCGCATCTTCAAGATGGTGATTCACTCTTCCATCGCCGTGCTCATCATCACGGGCGTCATTCGCCTCGTGCAGACCTGGTCGCTCTTGACAGGCCCGAAAGGATACATCGCGCTGCTCCACACCAAGCTTCTGCTCGCCGTGGTGTTGTTCGTCATCGCGATCATGTTGACGCTTCCTGGTGCGCAGCCAAACTACTTTCAACGTGGCCGTGACAAGTGGTTGCTCATCAATTTTCTTCTCGGAGCAGTGATCATTTTGATTTCGGCCACGCTGCGACGCATGTGGGACGCGCAATGAAGCTCGTGGGTCGCGTGGCGATCGTCACCGGCGGTGGCACCGGCATCGGCGCCGGCATTGCCGAATGCCTCGCGGAGGAAGGCGCCAAGCTGGTGATCGCCCAACGTCGCGTTCAACTCGCCGAGGCGGAAGCGGAGAAACTCCGCAAACGCGGCACCGAAGCGATTGCGCTCCGTTGTGACATGGGGAAATACGGCGACATCAAACGCTTGGTGGCCTCGACGGTGCGGAAGTTCGGCGGGGTTGATATTGTCGTCAACAATGCCGGCATCACGGGCGCGGCCGCGCTCGCCAGCTTTCTCGGTCAGGATCAGGAGCACCTGGATCTCGTGATTGACGTGAACCTCAAAGGCCCGCTTCTCCTCGCTCAGGAGGCAGCACGCGTGATGATCAAACAAAAGCGCAAGGGTGTGATCATCAACATTTCATCGGTGGCGCAGTTCGGCGCACAGGAAGGCGGTTGTGCCTACTGCGCGAGCAAGGCAGGGCTGGACGGATTCTGCAAGACCGCCGGACTGGAACTGGCCACACACGGCATTCGTGTCGTGAACGTCGCACCGGGAGAAGTGGACGTGGCGGCGCATCACGATCTGGAAGGAATCCTGAAGCGCGGCGGCGTATCCGGTTTGTATTACAAGAAGACACCGCTTGGGCATCGCGCCAACGCGACAGAAGTCGGCAAAGTCGTCGCGTTCGTCGCGAGCGACGATGCCAGTTTCGTCACCGGCTGCACCTGGCTCGTGGACGGCGGCTGGATGACGTATTGATTCTCCAAGTGAAACCGTCCTACGAACATCTTGGGCCGTATAGTGATCTCGTCGCGGCGGCGAATCGGTCGCGCAGGCTTTACCCATTGGCCAAACCCGGCAGGAAGACACGGCGGTTGTTCTGTCAGACGCTTGGCTTTGCGCCCGGACCCGAAGTGGCTCGCACCGTCCGGATCGAACGGCACTGGACCCGGGATGGAATTGACGGCGAAGAAATCTCGTGGTGGGTCGGCTACGGCCCGCGCACGAAGGCGTGGCTGTTGCGACCAGCCGGGGTTAAGAGCAGGTTGCCCGGGATTGTTGCGCTCCACGATCACGGCGCCTTCAAGTTCTACGGCAAGGAAAAGGTCGCAGAAGGTCCCGACAACCCCCCGGCCGTGATTCACAACTTCTGGAACCATTACTACGGCGGAAGAGCTTTCCCCAACGCACTCGCTCGCGAAGGCTTTGCCGTGCTTGTGCACGACACCTTCTCGTGGGGCAGCCGGAAGTTCCCGCTTGAGTCCATGCCGATGAACGACCGGTTGATCGGCAAGCAGATGGCGCCGATTTGGGGCCAGGATGACCCGAGCCAACGCTGGAGCAAGGGACACGATGCGAAACGAGCTGCTGCGCCGCGACATGCCCTGCAAATCGCCGAGTACAACGCCTGCTCGTGGGCACACGAACATTCGATCGCCAAATACTGTAACGTGCTCGGCATTTCATTTCCCGGCATCGTCAGTTTCGAGGATCGGATCGCTGTGAACTACCTTTCCAGCCGACCGGATGTGGATGGCCGTCGCATCGGTTGCGTCGGCTTGTCGGGTGGCGGGACGCGCGCCGTGTTGTTGCAGGGGAGTTGCGACCGCATTTGTTGTGCGGTGTCCGTCGGCGCGATGTGCACCTACGACGGATTGCTTGACCACAATGTGCTCGGACACACGTGGATGTTGTTCCCTCCCGGCTGGGCGCGTTACGGAGACTGGGCGGACATCGCGGCCTGTCGCGCGCCATCGCCGTTGATGGTGCAGAATGATTGGGACGATCCTTTGTACACCGTGAAGGGAATGAAGGACGCCCATCGCCGCATTGCCGCGGCCTACAAGTCGGTCGGCAAGCCCCGGAACTACGTCGGCGAGTTTTATCCTGGCCCGCACAAATTCGACCTGCCGATGCAGAGGTCGGCGTTTGCGTGGTTGGGCCGATGGTTGCGGCGCTGAGGAGGATCTCGATTTTTGATCCGATCGGATCACAAATCGCGTACCCGCAGGAACTCACATGAAGCGGATCTTGACGATTGAACAGTACGCGTTGGCCCGGCTGAAGAAGCGCAAACCGTTGCTGCCATTTCCGTTCACGAATCCCAAACAACACGCCACGTGGAGGCGTACACTCCGTGCGGCGCTCTGGCGCGAACTCGGCGTGATGCCGGAACGCGTGCCGTTACGGCCCCAGGTTGTCGAGCGCAAGGGCTTCGGCGAATACGTCCGCGAGAAGGTGATCCTGCAGGTGGATCGTTACATGTCCATGCCCGCCTGGGTCCTGATTCCCAAGCACTCAAAGTTCAAATCGCGGAGCGGCAAACTGCCCGGCATTCTCGCCGCGCATGGACACGGTTTCGGCAAGGACTCAATCGTAGGCGAGACCCGCGGCGAGGAGAAGATTGCGAACGAGATCAAGAACCTGAATTACGATTACGCCCGCCAAGCCGTGTTGCGTGGATATGTCGTGATCGCTCCTGACTGGCGGGTGTTCGGCGAACGAAGTGACCGGATCGAGTGGGTGCGCGCGTACCGCGACCGCTGCAACGTGGCGAATCTCGCGGTCGGGTACTTCGGCATGCACCTTCTTGGTCTCAACATCTGGGACGGCATGCGGGCGATTGATTACCTTCAGAACCGACCCGAGGTGGACGCGCGACGGATCGGGTGCCTCGGTTTGTCTTACGGCGGGACCATGACGACCTACCTGACGGCGTTTGACGGTCGCATCAAGGTTGCGTGCATCAGCGGATACGTCAGCACGCTCGAAAACGCGATGGGGATGCGCCTGGCAAACTTCTGTGGCGTACAAGCAATGCCGGGATTGGTCAAGTACGGCGACATCCCCGACGTGGTTCTGCTCGCCGCGCCGCGTCCGCTCTGCATCGAGATTGGGTTGCAGGAGAATTGTTTCCACGCGCCCGACATGCTCAAGGCCGCGCGGTACGTGCAACGAGGCTACAAGTCAATCGGGGCAGGGGACAAGGTCGTCATTGATGCCTTTGAGGGCACACATCAATGGAGCGGACGCAAGTCGTGGGATTGGTTCGAGCGTTGGATCGGCTGAGGAGCGCGGTCAAAGGCCTGCCAAAATACCCGCAGGCCGGGGAGTTCACACGCATCATGAAACAAACCCAGCCCCCTGTTTCCAGAAGGCTGGGTTCGAAGCGTACGGTGAGTCAGCCTCTAACAACGGCCCGTTCAGTCGCCCGTGCGGCGCGGTCCGATCGTTATGCGCATCTCACATCAGCAGTCGTAAACGTCATTTGCTCGCTCGCGTCACGTTCTGCGCTTTCAGTCCACGGTCGGTGTTGATCACTTCGAAGCTCACAGGCTCGCCTTCGTTGAGGGTTTTGAATCCCTCTCCGCTGATCGCAGTGTGGTGCACGAACACGTCGTCGCCACCCACCTGCGCGATGAACCCGTAACCCTTCTTGTTATCGAACCACTTCACGGTACCGCTTGCCATTCAGACTTCACCCCTTTCCAGATTGGCCGCGCGTTCTGCGTCGGCCGTAAAAAAAAGACCACAAAGGTTGCGCACCCTTGTGATCGCCGTCCCAGTCGCAAAGTCACGCATCGAATCTTGGGAGCGGGATTATAGGGAACGCGAACAGCGCATCAACAACTTTCTGAAAAATTGTGGCCAATGGCACACTCGGCATCCCGCTTCCTGCCAAGTCCGAGATAAAGGCCGGGCAACTGCATTGTGCAACGCGTCTCAATTCTAGTTACTTTATCGCTATCGGAGCGCAAAACGGCACGCCGCAGCACCTCGACAGGCGGATTCATTTTGCCGAATCAATGCGCTCACTTCACATGCTGGCTACTGTTTGCGCCACAGCATCAACAACTCTTTCCCCTCGCGATTGGGATACGATCGCGGGACTTTGTCCATGACAAGCGTGAAGCGTGGTGAGAATCGCTCGATCAGTTCCACGCGTGTGGTGCCGAACGGCGGGCCCGTCTTGGGCTGGATGTTGTAGAAGATGCCCAGAAGACAGCCGCCTGCTTTCAGATACGAGGCCATCGCCTCAACGTAGCGATCACGTTTACCGGGATCGATCGCACAGAAGCACGTGTGTTCGAAGACCCAATCGAATTTACCGTGCACATTGCGCCAGGGATGCAGACAATCTCCCACTTTGTATTCGATCTTCAAGGATTCCTTATCGGCCAGGGCCCGCGCTTCCGCTGCGGCGCTGGCGGAGATATCCATGCCCGTCACGTCGAACCCGTGCCGGGCCAACTCGCGACAGTCGTGGCCGCGACCGCAGCCGGGGACGAGTACCCGGCCCGGCTTCGGCTTTTCCTCCTTCAGGAAATCCACCAGGCCGGGCGACGGCGCGCCTTTGTCCCAGAAGACATCGCCCTTTTGATAGCAGCCTTCCCAGAAGGAGGCATCTACCTCGTGGGTCTTGCGTCCGATGTGAGCGTACGTTCTGCGTTTGACCGCGGGCATGATGCGGGCGGAGCTAGTTCGCTTTAACCACCCAGCCCGGCTTCGCGTCGGCGTTGCCGGTGTAGCTGGCTTTGCTCTTCTCGTCTTGAACGGCATCGAGCGTGATCTCGCCGACGAGTTTTTCCTCCGTGAACACGACGGTACCCTTGTCGTCCTTTATGTCCACGGTTTCGTACAGCTTCAGTTTGTCGCCGATCTTGAAGCCCTGCTTGCTGCCGAGCGTCACAATCAGCACGCCTTTCGCGGGGACGGCGATCACCTTGCCGGGTGTGGCCCGCAACGCCTGCATGGCGGCGTTCGCTTCGCCCTCCGCCTGGGTGGCCGCGGCCGTCTTTGACTTGCGTCGTCCGGACTCGGGCAACTGCACTCCGTTGACCTGTTGGACGATGTTGCTTATGGCCTTGACGGTCGCTTTGCCAAGCGCGCTGTTCATGAACTCCTTGTTGCTGAACCCAATGGTACCGCCGTGGCCGCTTACTCCGACGCCCACGTTGAAGTTAGGCCCCGTCTCCGCGGCTACCGCGTTTCCGGAGGTGATGATCTTGCGCGTGGCAACGTCCGTGAACCGCCAGTCAATGCGCACGTCTGACTTGGTGACGCCCACGCCAAGGTTGCCCCCACTGCCGGGAACGAATCCGCCGAGGTTGATCCCCTGTGACTTCGAACCGAACCGCGTCACTTTTCCGCGGAACATGAAATCCGCCCCGGCCCAGCCGCCCTTTTCCACCTTTTCCTTGTCTGCGACGAAGCCCTCCTCTCCGAGCCGGATCTCGTCTTTAAGGTTTTCGATCGCCGTGGACTCGAGCAACTGGAATTTGTTGAGCTTGGTGAGTTCCGTGATGAGCATCTCAGCGAGTCCTTCCCCCATTGCCGGTTGCCAGGCCTGGATCTGGGACAGGTCGCCGTCGAGAGGAGCAACAAACACCGTCGGCAACTCACTCTCGGCGGCGAGGACCGAAACGCCGAGACTCATGACGGAAGCCAGAATCAGAGATTTCTTCATGGCTGCATTATTGGAGCGATTTCCCGCAAAACAAGAACAGAGTGGAATGGCGAGCGGCGAAAACGGGGGTTGACCCGGCCCTCCCGTGGCGTTACAGACCATTTCCAAGCGCATGGTGTTCACGCCAAAACTGTTCGTCTTCCTCGCTTTCGGCTTTCTGCCCATCATCGCCGGCGCGTTCGATCCGCGGCTCTTCTGGGCGGGGTTCGCGTATGATGCCGGCGTGCTCCTTGTCGCTCTCGTGGATTTTGCGGTGCTGAAGGCCCGCGGAAAACTGCGCGTGGTGCGGCGCGTGCCCTCGGTCGTTTCGATCGGCGTGCCGTTCGATGTGGAGATAGAGGCAGAGAACCCGGGATTGCGACCGTTGCAGATCACCATCAAGGACAGTCCGCCCCATGAGTTCAATGTCGCGACGAGCGCCGTCACGATGGTATTGTCTCCGCTCGGAGTCCTCACCCGCCGTTATCCTGTGCGAGCAAACCAGCGCGGGACGTTTCAGTTTCAGGAATTGTTTTATCGGGTCCGCGGCGTCACCGGCCTGGTCGAGTCGCAGGCCAAGATCTCTGCGCCCGCCACCGTGAAGGTGTATCCAAATGTCAAGAACCTGTCACACGTCGAGTTGGCCATTGCGCAGAGCTCGCAGATGCAGCTCGGGCTGCGGCTCGCGCGCGTGACGGGCGAAGGGCGTGAGTTTGAGTCGCTCCGTCCGTACGTGCACGACGACGATTACCGCTGGATTGATTGGAAGGCGACCGCGCGACGCAGTCAGCTCATCTCACGCGAGTACGAAGCCGAGCGTAACCAGCGCCTGCTGATCCTGCTCGATGTCGGACGTCTAATGTCGCCGAAGGTCGGCGATTTCCGCAAGCTGGACTACGCAGTCAATGCCGCCGCCATGCTGGCGCAGGTGGCGTTAATGAAGGGCGATCTTGTAGGTTTGCAGGTGTTTACCAACGAAATCGTCCGCTACCTGCCGCCCGAGCGCGGACGCGGGCAGTTTCTGCAACTGGTCGAGACGCTGTTCGAGATACAGCCGCAGCGGTTCGAGTCAGACTACGCGTTCGCGTTCGCCCACGCCGCCCGTCGGAACTCCCGTCGCTCGCTGGTGGTGTGCTTCACCGATCTGCTGGACTCGGAGTCGTCGCGCACATTGATCGCGGGAATGCATCGCCTGTTGCCAAAACATCTGGCGATGTGCGTGGCCATCAGCGATTCCGACCTCATCGCCGCGCGCCAGCAGATGCCACAGACCGTCATGGATGTCTTCGAGAAGGTCGCTGCGATGGAAGTCTGGGAGGACTACAAACGCGCCATCGGCCTGCTTCAAGGTCGGGGCGTCACGGTGGTTCATGTCCCCGCGAACGAACTGACCACCGGCACGATTAACAAGTACCTGGAGATCAAGGCGCGGGGGTTGTTGTAGTCACGAATGGCCCGAATGAACGCGAATCAAGAAAAGCAGATACGGAAGCTCCTCGAGCATCCCGACCTCCTCGGCGAACTGGCCCCTCGCACTCAGGGCGATCCCAAGATCAAGGCGGCACTCGGCGCTCTCGACCTGGGCAGCGGGGACATGGTGGCTTGTTTGCGGTCCGCGTTGTATCTCCGTTTCAACTTTCTCGACGAGTCGCACAAGATTTCGCAGGGCATCAACTCCTCCGAAGGCTCATACTGGCACGCGATCATGCACCGCCGGGAGCCGGACTACCGCAACGCCAAGTATTGGTACCGCCGCGTCGGGACGCATCCCGTGCTGGGGAGGCTGCCCGGCAGCGATCCGTTTGCGTTTGTGGATTTCTGCGAACAGGCGGAGCACGACAAAGCCAAGTACGAGCGTGCCATCGAGCTTCAGCGCGCCGAATGGCAGGCTTTGTTCGAGCACTGCTTGCGAGCGGCGCAAAAGAGTTGACCGTGCTGCCGGATGCGATACAAGAACCGCCACCATGATTCTCGACAACCTCAGCCAATGCGACCGCTACAAGGCGCTCTCGCCACGATTCGCGAAAGCGTTTGAGTTCCTCAAGAAGTTCGACGGCACCGCCAGGAACGGGCGCTACGACCTCGACGGCGACAACGCTTATGCGCTGGTGCAGCGATACACGACCAAGCCGCAGAGCGAAGGCGTGTTCGAGGCGCACCGCAAGTACATTGATGTGCAGTTCGTCTTCAAAGGACGGGAAACCATCTTCTGGGCGCCGCTGGAATCCCTCACCCCGCACACGAAAGAAGCCTACAAGGATGAAGGCGACTATGCATTGTTCCACCAGGTGCCGACCGCGACGCCGATGCGGTTGAGCGATGGGCAGTTCACCATTCTCTACCCCGAGGATGGACACATCCCCTGCTCGCAGTGGGACGGGCCGTGTGAGGTGGTGAAGGTGGTTGTGAAGGTGCGGGTGTAGGCGGTCCCGCATCAGCGCCGGGTTTTGCGGAACAACTCGGCCACTTCCTTCGCGGAGAGCGACCGATCGTAGATTCGCAGTTCATCCAGCAGTCCGATGAATCCGCGTGCGCTGCCGGGCGTTCGCCGGCCAATGGTCAACGGCGAGCGGGTCGCAGTGGGAGGATGTGTTCCAGCCCGCTCGCAGATGTCCCTGGGTTCGCCATCCACATAGAGCATCAAGCGGAGCGACTCGGGCGCAACTTCGTAGATTGCGCCGACGTGGTGCCATGTTCCGTCGCAGATCGTTTCGTGGCTGGCGGCGCTCAACTCCATCGGATACGCCGTCATCAGATCCACCAACGCACGACTCAGCGGGTCGGCGTACAATCCCCAGCCCGTGAACGGCGATTGCTCCTGTGACTTGGCGGGAAACGGCGGCCATTCGCTGGTGCCGGTCACGGGGGGCGCTTTCACCCACAAGCAGACCGTGAGATTTGATACAGCTCCGCTCAGATCGAGGACGTCGCCGAAAGTGATGTAGGCGTTCCCGCCAAACCGGCAGGCGCCGCCGACGCGACCTTCGCTCGTAAACTGCACGCCAACCGGTTCGCCCTGCCTGCGATTCCCACTGTGGTCGCGTGCGTCTCCCTCGAATGGCAGATAGAGCGCAAGCCCGACATCAAGCCCTGACACCGGACGTTTCCGCGTGTTCTCGAATTCGGCCTGTTCCGACCTTCGCAACTTGTCCTCGATCTGCAGCTTTTGGTTTCGAACCGCCGCGACCTCAACGCGGTAGAGTTCGGCGATTTCCGTCGGGGGAAGCGGACGGGTGCAGACCCGAACCTCATCCAACAATCCCTTCCAGAAGCGGTCGGACGATGTCGAATACCCGTTCCCCAACGCCACATTTGCAAAGTCCGGGTTCAGCCAGAAGGGATACCCGTCTCGAAAAGGGAACTCGAATTGGAGCTCGCCATCCAGGTAGCCGCGTGCGCCGTTGGTGCTCCAACACAGCGCCACCTGATACCAGTTGCTCGCGGCAAGCGTAGTGGTGAACGGATTGCGATGGTTCGTGACCTCATCCGGATTCATCCAAAAGCAGATCGTGCCTTCCTCGATGCGTCCGAGGTTTCCGACCCGGATGTAATTGTTGACTCCGTTGAACCCCCGCGCGCCGCCACGAACGCCCGCCGTGCGGTGGGTCGCACCGAACGAGCGACCAGTGTGTCCATTTCCACTCAGGTCAGCAATTTGGTCGCCCTCGTCCTAGCCGGTGGTCCCGTTCCATCGAGCTCTGTTCATTTCATTCTCAGCAGGACCGAGACAGAACCGCCCGTCAGATCCATCGGCTGGCCACCACCGACGGAGATGCGGAACTGACCGGGCTCGATGAACGGCTTGCCATCGTCGGTGAACGCGGCGAGTTGCTCGGGTTTCAGGACGAAGCGCACTGTCTTCTTCTGGCGGGGCCGCAGGTGAACGCGAGCGACTCCTTCGAGATGCAACCGTGGCACGGGCACGGTCGCCTCGATGTCGCTGACGTAAAGCTGAACGACTTCCTCGCCTGCGACCTTGCCGGTGTTCGTCACGTCCACGCTCACCGCCACAGTCTCGCTAGGGGAAATCACCTTCCGCGACAGTTTCAGCCTGCTGTAGCGAAACGTCGTGTAGCTCAACCCGAAGCCGAAGCGGTAGAGCGGCTCGGCGTTCATGAACCGATACGTCCGCCCGGCCATGTTGTAGTCGGTGAACGGCGGCAACTGCTCGTACGACTTCGGGAAGGTGACCGGTAGCCGTCCGGCAGGGTTGAAATCGCCAAATAACACGTCCGCGACGGCCGCGCCGCCTTGCTCGCCGGGATACCACGCCATGACTATCGCGTCGGCGTGTTGTTGGGCCCAGGTCAGATCAATCGGACTGCCACCGGTGACGACCAGCACAAGTGGTTTGCCGAGCGTCTTGAGATGTTCGAGATACTCCTGCTGTCGGCCCGGTAAGCCGTAGCGATGCCGGTCGCCATCCCCATCGCCGGTGCCTTCCTCGCCTTCGAGCGTGGCGTTGTAACCGAGGACAGCCACGATCACGTCCACGGGTGGGCCGTAACTGTTCATCCAGGCCAGCTCGGCGGTGCTTGGCGGGCGATCTCCGCTGACGTCGCAGCCTTTCACGAACTGCACCTGG
>CAZOTB010000014.1:0-15642 GCA_964582645.1 uncultured Verrucomicrobiota bacterium
TTCGAGAAGCGCGATTGCCTGCTCGGCATCCTGCCGTTCTTTCATTCGTTTGGGTTCACCGTCACGCTCGCGTTGCCGCCCGTACTCGGCATTGGCGTGATCTATCATCCTACGCCACTCGACGCGCGCGCAATCGGCGAACTCGTCAGCAAGTACAAGGTCACGTTCCTCATGGCGACGCCGACGTTCCTGCAATTCTACATACGCGGCTGCGAGCCGGAAGATTTCGGCAGCCTGCAATACGTTGTCACCGGCGCGGAAAAGCTGCCCGAACGGCTGGCACAGGCGTTCGAGGACCGATTCGGCATCCGGCCGCTCGAGGGATACGGCTGCACCGAGTGTTCCCCCGCCGTAAGCGTCAACACCCGCGACTTCCGCGCTGCCGGCTTCCGCCAGGTCGGCGCCAAGCGCGGCAAGATCGGCCATCCGCTGCCGGCGGTCACAGTGCGCATCGTCGATCCCGAAACAAGGCAGTTGCTTCCGATGGGCCAGCCCGGCCTGCTGGAGGTGCACGGCCCCAATGTGATGAAAGGCTACCTCGGTCGTCCCGAGAAAACCGCCGAGGTGTTGCGCGATGGCTGGTACAGCACCGGTGACGTTGCCACACTCGACGAGGATGGCTTCCTGCAAATCACCGACCGGCTCACCCGCTTCAGCAAAATCGGCGGCGAGATGGTGCCGCACATCAAAATCGAGGAGAAGCTTCACGAACTGGCGGAAGCGACGGAACAAACCTTTGCCGTCACCGGCGTTCCCGACGAGAAGAAAGGCGAACGCCTCGTCGTCCTGCACACGCTTGCCGACGACAAACTCAAGCCCTGTGTGGACAAACTCGGCGCGTCGGACCTCCCCAACCTCTGGAAGCCGCGCCCTGATCAGTTCATCCAGATCGAAAAACTGCCTTATCTCGGCACCGGCAAGCTTGACCTGCGCAAGATTCGCGAACTGGCCTCGGAGAAATCGAAGGAAGCCTGAGCCGGCGGTTCCGCGGCCAGCTTTCGTCGCAACGCGAGATGGCGCAGGCGGGTGAACTCCACGAGCGGCCTCCACACCGCGGCAGTCAGCCGATGCCTGATCAAGAACCACCATAGCGGGTTCGACTTGCGGTAGAGATAGGTCATGCCGAGATAGGCCGGCACGGCGCGCCAATCGGCGGGACGGCGATCCCATATGCTCGCATGCGTGAACAGCCGTTCGTAGCACCACTCGTAGCCGGCTTCGAGTTCCTCAGGCGTCATGTGCCGGGGGCGAAATACGGCGTGGGCGGTGTCGTACAAGTCCCAGTTGCGGTGGAGCAACCGGCCTTCGCGTTCCATCTGCTCGAACAACGGTGTGCCCGAGTACGGCGTGGGAATGTGGAACGTCGCGCATCGGGTACGGCATGGGGAGACCCTTGGTGGACCAACAGCAGAATCCGCAGCGACAGCAGAATCCGCAGCCATTGTGGCAGCCTCGCGTGGCGATCATGCTCGTCGCAGTGAGTTAATCCCAATGCGGCAACAGGTCGCGGGCATGCGCCAGGCACGCAAGAATATCCTCGTGGATAAGTCCCGGGTAATTACGCAGAATGTCTGCTTCGGTCCATCCTTGGTTCTGAAGATCCAGAATGAACTCGACGGCCCGTCTTGTGCCCTGCTCAAGCTGAAAACGGCAGCAAAGACTACTGATTGATGAATCGCCCGAAGGAGATCACGCCATTGGTGGGAGAAGAGATCACGCTTACTGTGCCGGTGCCGAGACCGCCGCCAGCAGGAACGAGCGCCGTGATCTGCTCGCGATTGATGACGGCGACGTTGGTGAGCGTCAAGCTCACCGGCGCGCCGATGGTCACGCTCGGGACGACGTTCGTGGGGAATCCGATGCCGTAGATCGTCACGGCGGTGGGCACGTTGTTGGTCCGGGAGTTGGGCAGGATCTTCGTGGTGATGTAACTGCGCAGACCGACCAGCACCTGATTGATCAAGAGCGAGTCGCCGCCGGTCACCACATTGTTGGTGTTCACGTCGCCGTTGGAGAAACCGGCCTTGGCGAAGATCGGATCGGTGTTGGAACGCAGGCCGACCACCACCTGGTTGATCAATAGCGAATCGCCGCCGGTGACGGTCAAGCTGCCGTTCACGTCGCCGGGGGGATAGACGATGGCGACGATGTAGCCGGGCTTGATGTTCGTGCTCGTGCCGGTTGGTCCGCTGGCGATGAGCGTGACCGTGTTGGTGCCGGCCACGCGATAGGTGTGTTGGACGATATTGGTGGTGACGTTCGTGGTCGAGCCATCGCCAAAGTTCCAGAAGCGGTTCGTGAGCATGCCGGTCGAGAGATCGGTGAACGTCACGGTCAGCGGGACAACGCCGTTGGTGGGCGTGCCGACGAAATCCGCCATCGTGACCACGGCGTTCGTGACAACGATGTAAGCGTTGCGTGTCTGCGTGTTCGTTCCGCCCAGACCGCCGACGGTCAGGCTGACGTTGTAAGTGCCCGCGGTCGAGTAAATGTGCGTGATGCCCGCGGTGGCGATGTTCGTGGTCGCGCCGTCCCCGAAGCTCCAGAAGCGGTTCGTGATGCTGCCGGTCGAGGCATCGGTGAACGTCACCAACAATGGCGCGGCGCCGTTTGTGGGGTTGCCGGTAAAGCTTGCGACCGGCGCGGGCGGATTGGTGACGGTGATGAAGTTGTTCTTCGTGTTCGTGCTGGTGCCGCCGGGGCCGGTGGCGATGAGCGTCACCGTGTAGCTGCCGGCATTGCTATAGACGCGGCTCGGATTGATGGCCGTGCTCGATCCGCCGTCACCGAACGTCCAGTTGTAGCTCGTGGCGCTGCCGGTGGTCAGGTTCGTGAACTGCACGCTCAACAGCGGCTGTCCGTTCGTGGGCGAAGCGCTGAAGTTGGCCACGGGCGGCGGGGGCGGCACGAAGATGCCGACGCCCGTGACCGGGTTCGTCGAGTTGCCGCCGTTGCTGGCGAAGATCACGGTGTTGCTGAACGAGGCGATGCTCGTCGGAGTGAACGTCACGACAACATTGCTCGAGCCGTTCGGTGCCACCGAGTACGAACTGCCGGACTGGATCCCGAACGGCGCGCCGACGCTGGCGGTGCCGGTCAATGTCGAGCCGCCGGTGTTCGTCACCACGAACGTCGTCTGGGCGGTCGTACCGGTGGCCACGTTGCCAAAGTTGTGGCTCGCGGGAGTGACTCCGAGCACGGGCAACGCGCCCGCGGGCGTCACGTCGAACAGCTTGAGATATTGCGCTTCGTACGGCGCATTCGTCCAGGCACCGTCGGTCGTCGGCACTTTGTTGAGCGAAACGAAAATGCCGCCGCTGAGAAGATTGCTGCCCCAGCGTCCGACCGTGCCGCCGAAGCTGTCGTCGCTCCAGAGGAACTGGTTCGTGCGCGAGGCGTCAATGGCAGTGTACGCGGCGATGTTCTTCACATTGTAAAGTCGGTTGGGCTGGATGCCGAACAGGTTCGAGCCGTTCTGTTCGATGTTGACGTTGAACACGCCCGATTGATTGTTGTCGCGGTCGAGGTTGATGAAGCCGAACACGACGTCGCTGGTGGCCGGGCTTGCGTTGGCCGTTTCATACTTCGCGACGGCGTAGATGCTCGCTCCACCCGAGGTCGGATCGAGGAACCACCGGTTGCTGCTGCGCAACGCCGGGCTCTGCGCGCGCGCGCGGTTCATCGCGGCATAGACGGGATAAAGCTGGTCGAGGCCGAATGTGGTGTCGTTCCAGATCGGGCTCATCGAGTTGTACTTCTTGAAGTGCGGGATGAACTTGCCGAAGTTCAGCTCGTACCGGTCAAACCCAAACGTGAACGAAATGCCAAGCTCCTGTCCGTAAAAGACCATTGGGGCGCCATCAATCGTCGCGTTGCATCCATATCGGATCAAAGCCTGGAACGGATCCACGTAGTTCTCTTCGTCGTGCGAGGTCGTGTTGAGCAACACCAGTCCCTGACCGTAGGCCGCGCGGCGCTCTTCGTAGATCGAACGATACGCGCTCGGCGTCGTCGCGCCTTCAAGCGCAAAGACGGCGTTCTCGTTCAACACGTCGAAGTGCCGGTTCGAGCGATACGTCACCGGCCCGCCGTCGAGCGATTCGGCCATGAACACGAAGTCCCATTTCCGGCTCTTGGTCTTGTTGACGATGTACTCCCACGCCTGGGGCGGCAATCCCTGTCCGAAGTCGGCGCGCAACCCGTCAATGCCCTTGTTCGACTGCCCGAGCGGCGTGCCCGCGGGCTGGCCGGTCTTGTCGAGCCAGTAGAGAATGTAATCCGCGAAGTAGCGCCAGACGTTGCGCGTGATCGCGTCGAAGTTCGGGTCGGTGGTGTCGAACCAATCGCCCTCGTTGAGGTGGTTGGCGTTGTCCTGCGGATTCTGGCAGACGAGCGCGGCGTACCGGCCGAAGAACACGTCATACACGTCCTCGAACTTCCCGAAGTCGCCGCGGTCGGTGGCCACGGCGATGTTGGCGGCGCTCGAAGCGCGCTGGCAGTAATCGCCGCTGCGCGAATAGAAGCGCGCTTCCTGATTGCGGATCTCCGTGGTCGGACCGCCGCCGAAGTAGTTCGTGCCCTGCGCGGCGAGCTCGCAGTCATAGGCCGTGTGATTGAACGCAGCATCGAGCATGACGTTGATGCCCGCCGTGTCCGCCGCGGCGACGAAGTTGGTGAACGCGCCCATGGCCGCCGCGCGTGTGTTGGCCTTGCTCATCAGCGGCATGACCTCGAAGAAATTCTTCACCGCGTACGGGCTGCCGACCTCGTACGGCTGGCCGGTGGCGGGATCAATCTGCCGCCCGGCAATGCCCTGCGGATGAATCGGCTGAAACCAGAGCCAGTTCACGCCGAGGTTCTTTGCGTAATTCAAGTTCCAGCGGTTCGTGATCGTGGCGCCGGGGCCGTCGTACAAATCCTCGAACGTGCTCCGCTGTCCCTCGCTCGGGCCGGTGGCCTCCACGTTGAGCGTGTTCAACTCATAGACGATCATCTCGCGCGCCTTCCGCGGCGAGACGACGACCGCGTGGTCGCGTCGCGGCGTGGTCGCGCCGAGCGAGGAGGTGTACCAGTTCCAGTTCGTGCAGCCCTGCACTTTGTAGCGCGCGGTGAGCCGGTAGGCGCCCGTGTTGGTCGCCGTCAGCGTGTAGCTGTACGTATCGCCACCCGCGTTGGTCATCGTGTAGGCGCGATAATAATGATTGGCGTCATTGGTCGTAATGAGGTTGCCGTTCGGCGCAAGGATGCCGTCCTCGATGCCGTCGCCGTTGGCGTCCGCGCCCGCCCGGTCGCGGCGGTTGACGTTCGAGAACAGCTCGACCGCCGTCAACGGCAGGCCTGCGTTGGGCGTGAACACGACCGTCAGCGGCGCGCCTTCGGCCAGCGTCTCGTCAATGAACACGTGCGTGGTCGTGTAATCGCCGGCGACGCCGTTGACGGTCAGCACCGGCGCCGCGGTGGGCGCGCCCGCGCAACCGCTGCCCGCGCTGAGCGGATCGGTGCCGTTGGCGACCTCGGTGCCGTCGTTGATGCCGTCGTCGTCGGTGTCGGCGTCGTTCGGGTCGGTGCCGATGGCGGTCTCTTGCGAAGTGGTCAACCCATCGCCGTCGGGATCAGCGCTGCCCTGCAATACGGTCGCCTCCAACCCGAAGCTGAACGACGCGGCCGTGCTCTCCAACTCGATCTGTTGCGTCTGCGCCAGGTTGCGCATGACGACCGTGGTGTAGTTCGTGCCCTGATCGGTCGCCGATGCGTTATAGACAATGTTGCTGTGGCCGGTGGTCCCGGCAAGACGCAACGTCACCGACGCCTCGGCGTTGGTGGTCGAATTGAGCACGGTCACCTGGCCGGGCGTGTTGGTGATTGGGCCGACGAGGTTGACCTGGCCATTGTAAACGAGGCTCAACAAGTCGGGCGCCAAGCCGTGTCGGATGTAGAGCTTCTGAATTGGCGCTGTCAACGAGTAGGCCGCCTCGAGGACATTGGTGCCGGTGGCCAGCGTGATGGTTTTCATCACTCGGTTGTCCGGACTCGTGAATCGCCAGCCGGTGCCGCTCGGCGCATTGATGACGCCATCTACGTCGTTGACGTACCGGGTCGTGCCAATGCCGACGCCGTTCGTCTGCGCGAACAGGTCCTTGAAGCCCGACGTGCGATACGCGAGCGGTTGATTGCCGGTGACGTTCGTGTCGCCTTCGCGCTCGCTCTCGTACTCGGGCGAACTCACCAGGTTGCCGGCCATCTGGAACGCGTTCCCCGTGGTCGTGTCGCGCGCGAACAACGCCACCATGCGTCCGCCGATGCGCTCGAAGACGGCGTAGAGCCGGTTGTTCGAGAGGATGTACTCGACCTCGCCGTCGTGGTCCACGTCCACCTGCGTCGCGCTGGGCGTGGCCGACGGATTCGATGCCGCCCATGTCGCCGCCGCCTTGACGATGCCGGCCTGCCGGGTCTGGCGCGTCGCTTGTTTCGTTGACTGCCGGATCGCCGTGCCTTGTCCCTGCGCGAGGGGGTCAAAGCTGACGTCGGGATATTTGTAATCGCCGGTCGAGAACCGGTCGGCGTTGTTGTTGTCGTCGTCGTGCCAGGCGGTCTCCCAGATGCCGTTGAGATAAACCAGCCGGGCGAGGTTGCTCAACGTCGTGCCGCTCGATTGCGCGTCGGCCCAGGCGTCGGCGAGAATGGTGCCGTTGGTGAGAACGTGGCCGAGCTTCTTCACGGCGAGCACGTCGTCGTTGGTGCCGCTGTAGGTGCGCGTGCCGGTGTTGAAGCTGTTGTTCTCGTCGGCGCGGAGTATCGGACGCTTGTTGAAGAAACTCTCCTCCTGCGCACTGCCGTAGAACCAGTTGTTGTACGTGAGCTCCGTATTGTGCCGGATGAAATCCTTCGCCTGGCTCGTGTAGGCTGCGTTGCCGCGATCGTTCACGAACCAGTTGTCGGAGCCGTTGACCGCGCCGTCGTTGTTCGTATCCACCTGGTTCTTGGCGATCTGCGGGAGCGTGACGATCTTGATCCAGGGATGGTTCGCGATCCAACGCATCGCCAGGTTGAACTTGTCCGGATTGCGCGAGGTGCCGCCCGAGCCGTCGTTCGCGCCCGCGGTTTCCCAGTTGTCGGAGAGAATCACGACCTGATCGCGAATGCCGCTCATCGCCTTGCGGTTGAGCGCCTCGCGGAGAATGATCGAAGCGCCGAGATCGTCGTTGAGGTACATCTGGTCCGACGCAGCGCTGATCAGGAACGCTTTCATCCCATTGAACTTGTTGATCTGGTAGCCGCCGTCGCCGAGCGCCGCGAGCCGTCCGTTGCCGAACCCGTAGAGCTGCTCGCCCCAGAACCACAGGTGCGTGAGTTGGTCGAGAATCAGGAAGTTGTGTCCGCTGTTCGCCGCCATGTCGGTCAACGTCGCCGCGTCCACCACGCGCTCGGCGAGCCACAACGGCGAGTCGGCGTCCACCGCGTTCGGGCCATAGACCGCCCGCATGATGTCGTCCTGCAACTGGATCGCCGTCTTGTTGACCGTGCCGGTGAAGTACGGCGCGATGTGATCGGCGAAGAGCCCGCTGACGAGCGCGACCTTGCCGGTCTCGACCAGCGAGCGGATCTGCGAATTGAACGCCGGCCCGCTGCGACCGAGCGCAGTATCGGAGCGGGCCCATTGGAGCGCCGAGATCAATGAACCGCTGAGGTGCAGATTCATTGGCGTGTGGAAGACATTGAGCGTCTCGAGCGCGCGGTGATAGCCGCTCGGGTTGTTGCCGGGATCGAAGGTGGCATCCGTGCCCGCCGGCGTGCGGACGACCGTGTTCGACACCAAATCCTGGATGAGACTGCCGGGCAGGATCGGCTGATTGGCATGGAGCACGACCGCCAGCTTGGCGAGGTTCGGGCGGTTCGAGAACGGGAACCAGCTCGTCAACGTGTCCTTCGGCCCGGTGGTGTCGCTCTCGGCGATGTCATCGTTGTCCATCGCGTCGGTGATGTCCGCGCGGCCGCCGATGTCGCCGCTGCCTTGCGGGCTGTTGCCGGTGCCGTCCTTCGTCGTGAAGACCTGGAAATTGAGATTCGCCGCGTTGCCGTTCCAGCCCGCGTCGAGCAACGCCTGCCGGCTGATGGCGAATTCGACCGAATCGAGATCGCTGCGGTAGTAACTGCCGAGGAATCCGTTGCCGCCCGGCGTGTAGCCGCGCGTCTGGAACGTGCCCAGCGGGCTGCCGGGCGTCTTCACATAGACGTTGCCCATGTTGCTCTGGTACGCGGCGACCACGACCTCCCAGCGCATCGTCGTCTTCGCGTCCACCTGGTCGGGCAGATCAATCTCGCCGACGCCCTGGTTGCCAGTGTCAATGATGACGTAACAATCCACGCGACCTTCCTCGGCCTTGAACTGGAGATCATGGAAGTCCACGCGGAAATAGAACTTGCCGTCCGCGCCGCCGTCGCGCGCGTAGAAGGCAATGATATCACGCGACCAATCATAGCCGTCATACATCGGATAGACATCGCGCTGCCGCTTGAGGGGGCCGTTGCCATCGTATTCGTCGAGATACTTCACGTCGTCCGAGGTCCAATCCTGGAACTCCTGGAACCACGTCACGCCCGCCGCGCGACCGATCGTGTTGCCGGGCCCGATCACGACCGAGTTGGCAGGCGGCGGCGGGACATTGTCGCTGACGCGCGGGTTGGTGCCGCTGTTCAACTCGGTCAGATTGTTGAATCCGTCGCCATCGGGATCGCCGTTCGCGCCGTGGATGACGTTGCCGTCGGCAGCGGTCGCGGTTCGGAAACTGTCGGTGCCGTTGTCGAGCGCGTCGAGCGCGTACTGAATCTCCCAGCCGTCCGGCAACCCGTCGCCGTCGGTGTCGGTCTTGCGCGGGTCGGACTCGCTCCATGCCTCGCCGGCGTCGTAGATGAAATTATTGTTGGTGTCGCCGGCAATCTTTCCGTTGTGGTCGGCGTCCTCGACGCCATCGCTCGCGCCGTCGCTGTCGCTGTCGCCGTTGTTCGGATCGGTTTCGAGATAGACGGCGTTGCCCGGCAGCGCCGCGCGGTCAATCCGGGAGGTCGCGCGCACGATCGGCGGGTTGGCGTTGGTCACACCGTTGACCGTGATCTCGACGCGCCCGTTGCGGTTCACGTCTTCGACGCCATCCGGGTTCCCGTCGCCGTCGGTGTCGGGGTTGTTCGGGTCGGTCACCGTGCCCTGGATGATGTCGGTACGCGCCTTGTTCAGGTCGAAGTACTGCAGGCCGCCGTTGTCGGTGGTGTTATAGCGCGGCGGATGGGCGTCGGCGATGAAGTTCTTGAAGCCATCACCGTTGGTGTCGGCGGAGAGATTGGTGTTGGTCGCGATGGCGCCTTCGAGCCCGAGTTCGAGCGCGTCCGGCAACCCGTCGTTGTCGCTGTCCACGTTCAGCGGATCGGTCCGTCCGCTGAAGAAATGCGTGTGAACCTCCCCGTTCGACCAGGACTCTGATTGCGTCGTCGGCAACGCCACCGCCGTGGTTTCGTTCGTGTCGCTCAAGCCGTCGTCGTCATCGTCGTCATCGTCCGGGTTGTTGGGCACGATCTGGTAGAACACTACCTCGGTGGTGCGATTTGCCGTGTTCGACCCACCGCCCGTCGCGGTTGCGGTGAGGACGAAAGTGCCTTGCACCAGGTTCGTCCAGAGGAAATCCCACGCCTTGGTCGGGCCGATGAAGTTCGTGCCGTTGAAGTTGAAGTTGGTGTTCAACGTCGCCACGCCTCCCGAGAAGGCGTTCGTGGCCGGGAAGAAACCGATGACGACGTTCGTGACCGTGGCGCTCGTCTCGGTCGTCACCGTGAAACTGCGGTCCGCGACGGTGAGCTGGTTGGTCGGCTTGTCCGGCAACACAATGGTGTACGGCGAACGCCCCGCGGCATCGGCGTCGGGCGGTTGGACGATGTTGACCGAGATGCCGGTGAGGTTGACGTTGACGAACCGCGTGGCCTGGAGGTTGAGCGAGCCGTCGCTGTAGAGGACCTCGATCGTGTGCGGTCCCGCGCTCATGCCGCTCCAGTCGAACCGCAACTCGTTCTTGCCGTCGCCGCCCTGCTGGTCCTCGAAACGATACAGCGGCGTGCCGTCGGCCTTGGTGCGCGCCTGGATTGACCCGTCAATCTTGATGGTGAAATTGGTCGGCACCGCCGGCAACGACTCGGTGAACCGCGCGACGATGGTGTACGCGTCGGCCTGGTCGAGCGAGATCGTCTCGCCGTCGGTGGCCGGGAACGCGATCTCGAGCACCTGCGGCGGCGCGGCGCAGTTGTTCGTGCGCGACAGCGTGGTGAATCGGTTCGTGAAGGTCGCCGTCGAGGCTTCCTTGAGCCGCACATTCAGGATGGCGGTGCCGTTGCTGGGAATGGCGACGTAGTTGAACCGATACTCGAGCGGGAAATTCGGGAACTGCTGCGTGAGCGACGACGAAGGCGAGTTGAGCGTCGCGCTGGCGAACGACGGCACGCCGTTGCTCAGGCCGTTGCCGTTGCGCTTGCCGGTGGCGCCGTCGTCGTTGTTCGGGTTGTTGTCGGTGATGTTGTATTCGACCTCGGTCGTCGTCTCGTCGGCGCGAATGACTACGCCGTATTGCTGGCTGACGTACGTCTCGCCCTGTTGCGGGAACGCGATCACGCCGCCGGGCGTCGCCGCGTCGTAGTAGAAGGTCTGCACGAACGTATTGAACACGGACGATTTGCCGAGCCGATCGAGGAACGGCCGTGCGCGGACGATGTGGAAACCTTCCTGCAAGCCGAGCACCGTGTCGTTGGTGTTGAGGTTGTTGTGCAGCCAGACGCGCGCGGCCTGCGGGTTGAAGTTTGTGATCGCGAACTGCGTCTGCCCATACACCTTGTTCAGGTCGGAGTCGGACACCTCGACGATCCCGTCTTTGTGGAGCGCGACCTTGTATTTCACCGTGCCCGACGCCTGCCCGGGGATCGTTCCTTTCCACCAATCAATCGTCGTGTTGCCGCTGTCGTCGCCGGCGAAACAGAGCGGCACGACCTGCGTCGTCCCCGCGCCTTCTCCGTACGCGCCCTCGGGGTTCGAGCCGTCGGTGGTGTAGTAAATGAACCCCTTGTTGACGTTGTTCTCGTAGCCGACCTTGACCCAGATGTCGGCGGCCTGACCCACGCCCGGGCTGGCCGGGACGCGCTGCGTGGCCGGGTTGGCGTTGGTCGCGGCGCAGGAGTTGAACGTGCCGAGCGTGACCGCGACGGTTGGATCGTGGAAAACGAAATCCGCCGTGTTCGAGTCGGTGTCGGGGCCGCTGCCGGCGTTGACGACCGTGCTGCCGCCGCCGATTGTATAGTGATACGTTTCCGCGCCGAGCGAGATCACGCGGTTGCGGGTGACGGTGTCAACCGCGGCAAACTTCTCCGGCCCGCGCCGCGTCTGAAAGAGCGCCTGTTCGTAGCCGAGGAACATGTCATAGACGTGACCGGGCTTGTTGTCGCGGCGGTCGAAGCCGGTCGTCGTGCCGATGCCCATGTGGCTGTTGAGGTCCATCCCGCCGTCGAGACGGATCGTGGTGTTCTTCGTGGAGGCATCGGTGCGAACGATGATGTCGAACGGGCTGCTGTTGGTGACGACGGGAATATCAATCGCGTAAGTGAGATTCGAGACGTTCTGTCCGCCGATGATGTTGCCCGAGCCGTCCACGCTCCCGCGCGCCTTGAACGGATAGATCGGGTTGAAGCCGGTATCGCCATCGCGTCCGTCTTTGCGGCGCACGGTCATCTTCGGCGCGTCCTTGCCGTTCTGGCGGAAGGTGATGGCGGCGCTGGAGAGTGACGCGTTGGGCCGGCTCGCTTGCGGTGGTTCGTAGGCGTACATCAGGTAGCTGCCGCTCGGGATCTTGAACTCGATCGCGCCGCCGCCGTTCGCAAGCGACTGCGACCGGACCCACACTTTGCGCTCGACAGGATCAGAGTGGTTCGCGGTGCTCTGGGCTTCCGATTCAAAATTGGTCGCCTTGCGCACGAGTAGCCGGGCGCAGGCACGTTCCTTCCCGGGCGAATCGGCCATTTGCACCAGCACCGAGCCGGGAGGGAATCCGACAACCAACCCCTGACTGCGCGTGTTCTGGACGGGGTAACACGTCGTCGGCATGCCGCTGTCGTTCTGCGCCACACCGTCGTCGAAGCTGATGTCGCCAGGGAAACCGTAGTTGTCGTTCATCACGAACAACGCCACGGTCTGATCCGCTTCGCTCCCGCCCTCGCGATAGTCGTAGCGCTCGAACGCCACGATATCGCTGTCGCCCCAGCGCCCGCGCGTGCCGCCCCGAGCGAGCTGGTTGTGGAGCGTAACCACATCGGGCATCTTCGGATCGCCAAACTGGCCAAGGTAGGGCGCGTTGGCGTGACGAGGGAACGCACCGCCACAATCGCGACAGGTCGCCTCCTTGTTGTAACCGTCGGAGTAGATGTTCGCGAGACCCTCCCGCATGAAATAGAAGGCGTTCTGCAACTCGCGCCGCGCGGCATAATCGTTGTCGTGGCTCTGGGCGTGCATCACGCGCACGGGCGCCGCGAAGCCGCCAAAGTCGCGTTGTTCAAGTCCTGCGAGCGTTCTACCGGGATTACCGAGCACGTCGTTCAGGTAATTGCGGAGCGGGTTGTCCACCAGACGCATCCCCGAGTTGATGTACCCGCCAAACCCGGGCGGCTCGCCGAGATGCTCGCCGAAGAGCAGCGCGTCGTTGCGCACGGCTTCCGCGTCAAAGTTGCTGTTGCGATTGTCGTCGTTCTCGACGTAGCCGTTGGCGAGCGTGTAGCCGTGGACGTAGTCGTACATGGTCTGCACGGCGCCGTTGTAGCCGAGCGTCTCGGTGAAATCGCTGCCGGCGCCGCCGTAGAAGTAATCGGGCACGTGTTTGACCGCATCGAGCCGCAAACCGTCGCAGCGTGTTTCCTGCATCAGCCATTGCGCCGCGCGGATCAGATACGCGGCCGTGTCCTCGACCACCGGCACGCCGTTTGTCCCGTCGAACGGTTTCCAAAGCGTGGTGATGTCGCCGTCGGGCGCATGGATCGCAATGGCGGGGAGCGCTGTGTTCGGATAATACTCGGGGTTGTTCGGGTGACGTGTGAAACTGATCTTCGGGTTGGTGCTGCCCTCGGTGAAGCCGAAGTTTGCGTTGGGACTTTCCTGCGAGATGTCCACCAGGTCGGAGAAGTTGCGGTTGATGACCTGCCAGGCGTCGTTCCAGTTGCTGATGTTGTCCCACTTGCGGAAGAACCCGTCCGCTGTCAGCCGCAGGTGGAAATCCTCGGGCAACAGGCCGGGATAGGTCGTGATCGGCGTGTCAGGCCCGTAGCCGGGCACGTCGAACGAGCGGTGGTTCATCACGTTGTCGAAATAGACGCGCATCCCGAACCGGTGCGCCATGCGTATCATGCGCAGCAGTTCATCCTTTGTGCCGTACCGGGTGCGGATTGTGCCGCGCTGATCCTTGTCGCCGAGATCAAACGGATCCCACAGATCGTATCCAACGGAGAGCCCGCCGCTGCCTTTGGTGGGTGGGGGCAACCAGAGACCGGTATAGCCCGCCTCGGCCAGCTCGGGCATTTTCTGGGCGAGTTCATCCCAGCCGACGTTGAACAGTTGAAGGATGGCTTCCCCGCGAACCTCAGCCGCGCCCAGCATCCCACCCAGCAGGAGAACGAAAATTCCTTTGACTCTGCCCATGTAAAACGGTTTTACTCCCTACCACCATGACCCGCGCATGTCGAGAAGTTTGTACCGGATTTGCCGAATTGCAACCAGTGGAGTGAGGCGGTGCGGGAATGAGGCTCGTTGGCCGCGAATCGCAGAATGAAAGCGAGTGGGATGGCCACAAGAAGGCGCGAAGATTCACGAAAAGGCCGAGCAGGGAAACACCCCGCAGATTCAGGACAACCGCAGATTGAAACAGCAAGGTAGGTCCTTCCATCTGCCTTTGCCCTGAATCTGCGGGGGGGGAATTCGTGTTCCAATCCCTTCACTGATTGATGAATCGCCCAAACGAGATCACGCCGTTGGTGGAAGCGTAGATGACGTTGACCGTGCCGGTGCCCAGGCCGCCGCCAGCAGGAACGAGCGCGGTGATCTGTTCGCGGTTGACAACGGCCACGTTGGTCAGCGTCAAGCTCACCGGCGCACCGATGCTCACCGTCGGGACCGAGTTCGTCGGGAAACCGATGCCGTAGATGGTCACGGCGGTGGGGACGTTGTTGGTGCGAGAGTTGGGCAGAATCTTTGTCGTAATGTAACTGCGCAAGCCGACGATCACCTGGTTGATCAGGAGCGAGTCTCCTCCGGTCACCACGTTGTTGGTGTTCACGTCGCCGTTCGAGAAGCCGGCTGTTGCGAATACCGAACTAGTCATGCTTCGCAGTCCGACAATCACTTGGTTGAGCAAGAGGGAGTCGGCTCCGGTCACGTGGCTGTCCGCGTTCACATCGCCGGGTGGGAATACGGGCCTGGTCACCGTTACCACGGCATTTGAATAGACTGCGCTCAATGGATTCGCAAGAGCATCCACCGTCTCGCGACCGATAGGTTGGTCGCTAAACGTGATCTGAGTCGCAATCGTGTTGGTTGCCGAGTCTGGAGCGGCCGTGAAGGAAACGCTAACGATCGATCTGGGTCCAGCCGTGAACACCTGTCCCGCAGACAACGATAGGGCGATGCCCAAATGGCCGCTCTCTGTCTGGTTCGTATTCACATTCAAGACCGCATTGGCGGCGTCCGCTCCAACGCTGGCACGAATGAAACTCAGGAGATTCGTGTCGTAGTCCAGGCTGAAGCCCAGCGCGTTCTCATCGCCTTGTGCATCCATGACAATAAACAAGGAATTGGTGTGACCTCGGCCAATGGTCATATCTACAGCGCGAACGATGCGATTAGTCTCGCTGGTAGCCTCCGCCCCGGCCGAAGTCGTCACAGCGTGTGATGCCGATGGTGCGGATGCCGGGGCTGTGGCACCACAAGTGGCTATGAGAGGATCGAGAACGGCTGCGTAGCGACCCGCTTGCACCCAATCGGAGATGGTGATCGAGCCATTGCCACATGGCTTCGGTGCGCAATCGGCTCGAGCGAATTCACACGCGTTCGATGTCATGTCGAGAACTGCCGCAAAACGGCCCACCTGAACCCAGTCGGCGATGGAGACGGTGCCGCTCCCATTGGGCCTCGGCGCGACGTCGGCCTCGTAGGCTCCACAGATTGAAACCGAGCCAGCCACATAGGTCGCCGGCAATGGATCGACGTTCGCGTCCACGATCTCTCGGAGAATCGGCTGGTCTCCAAAGGCGATTGTCGTGGATGTCGCGCCAGTTCCGCCCGCCACGGAGAATGTCACGGTAACCACCTGGCAGGAGCCACTGGGGAACGTACTGCCCGCCGACAGCGCAAGGGCAATGCCGAGCCGGCCCGTCGGTGTTTGGTTTGTGTTGACATTCAGCACTGCTCCCGCAGCGCAAACGCCCAACTGCACGTTGGCGGGACTAGTGATGCTTAAGATATTGGTGTCGAAGGTCAGACTGAAACCAAGAGCGTTTTCGTTCCCCTGCGCGCCCAACTCAATGGGGACGCTTGCGGTTACGCCTGACGCATTAGTGCCAACGACGCGAAGTGTC
>CAZOTB010000014.1:15652-23332 GCA_964582645.1 uncultured Verrucomicrobiota bacterium
TGAGAGCGCCCCGATGCCGCTAACTGGGTTTGTCGAACTCCCGCCATGGCTGGTGAACACGACTGAGTTGCTGAAGGTGCTAGTGGAGATCGGAATGAAACTTACGTTGACGGTACCTGTCTGGCCTGCTGCCACGTTGTAGGGGCTTCCTCCGTTGATCACGAACGGGCCGGACACCACGGCTGTTCCCGTCAACGACTGCCCGCCGGTATTGATCACGGAGAATGGAAGCGTGTTCGTTTGGCCAACGATCAACGTCCCGAAGTCGCGACTACTCGGGCTCACCACCAGTTGAGGCGGTGTCAGGCTGCTAACGAGCACATAGTTGGTGCGAGTAAGCGCATTAGCGCCGCCGAGGCCGCTCACGGTCAGGCTCACGGTGTAACTGCCTGCTGCATTGTAGGTGTGCATCAAGCTCGTTGCGATTGTGTTACTGGTCGAGCCGTCACCGAAGGTCCAGAAGCGGTTGGTGATCGAGCCGGTTGAAGAATCGGAGAAGCTGACTTGCAACGGTGCAAAACCGTTGGTCGGGTTGCCGGCAAAATTGGCAGCAGGCGTGTTGGTGCCCGCGATGAATCCGCTGAGTACGAGATTCGAGCCGCTGTAATTGACCAGGAACGATCCTGCCCCATCGTCGGTGGTGAGCCGGGATCCGCTGGCAATGTTTGTGAAGACGCCCGAGATCGCACTGGCTTGCAAGAGGGTGAAGCCTGCTCCATTCGTTACCGTACCCCCGAATCCATTAATGAAGGCGACACTGAGCTTGCCACCAAAGACGACATTGCTTCCGACGGATATGGTGTCGTGTTGAGCGGAGGGTACGTATCCGCCAAGCTCGAAGACGAGTCGGGAAGTGTTCTGAAGCACCAGGCGACCGGTGATTGCGAGATCGCCCGCCGAGGTTCCGGGTGAGATCGTGCCAGCGTTGGTTACGCTGCCGAAGATCTCACCGGCTCCAACCAGGAAGCCGTTGCTGGAGATGCTCAGACCGTTGGCGAACTTGTGATTGCCACCAACCAGGTTCAGCACTGCTGCGTTTGTGCCAATACCCACGACGAACGGTTGTCCGTTGGTGACTTCAGTGTTCTTCGTGTTCAGCGTGCCACCATGGAATGTAAACCCGCTTTGGGTACCGTTGGTGAGCAGGAGGTAGTCTGCAGTAAGCGTGGCATTGCTCAGAATGACGTTTCCGCGCCTTACTTCCAAGCGACTGCTGAGTAGGGAATTTGTAACGAATAACCGCCCGGAGGTAAGCGTAACCACGTTGCTAACCGAACTTGCTAGGGCACCAACGACCAAGTTTGAAGCCAGCACCCCCCATTGCCTTCAATTCTCAGTTGATTGCGCGGTCCCGCGTAGCCCACGTAGGCATCTCCGAGCCACACAGTGTCCCAATCTCGCGGATCGCCGTCCACAAGCAATAGGTTGTTGCTGCTCGATGCGTTGTATCCGACGTAGCAGGACAAAGTGATGATGCTTGCATGATCATAAGCCAGCAATTGGTTATCGGCGCTGTCGCGGCCGACCACCACCGATCCCGTGTTGAGCCATCGATTATCAGGTCCGATCTGAATCCAAGTGTTACTCCGCGCTGTGGCGTAGTAACCGAAATAGACATTGGTGCTCATTAGGTTTCGACCGAAAAAGTTACCGCTGTTGTTCCACATGAAGTTGACCTGGTTCACGGCACCGGAGAAGCCAACATAGAGGTCCGTCACTTCGAATAGGCTTTCTCCGTACAGACCGAACGTGTTTCTGCCGCCTAGGAAGCCGATGTAAGCTGTCTTGCTGACGATGTGCCCACCCTGGTTGAGGCTGACATTATTACTGGCTCCCTGATAACCGACGTACAGCACGCTGTTGCTGAGAATCGTGCCAAGGTCGCCCACTAGGACGGCGTTGTTGCTGCTGCTGCTGGCGTTGCCAACCGAGGTCGTGGTCGAGCTAAGTTGCGCTCCATTTTCCAACCGCAAGAGATTGGCTGGGCCTTGGTGACCGACATACAGTGTTTCGCGGTTACTCCAAGTCGAGCCCGCGCCAGTGATCAGTGCGAAGTTATTGCTGCTGCTGGGGTACTGCTGGCCGACATAGCCATTGACGCTGTTAACCTTTCCTCCATTTGTGATCGTAAGTTGGTTCCCGAAAGCGCCATCAAGCCCAGTATGGAGCTCGCTCGACATCGTCCAAACAGAATTGCTGCCCGTCACAAGAGCCGTATTTCGCGTGCCCGACGGATTGCTCCCAATGCTTCCATTATCGCTCGTGGCCTGCGCTCCACGCTCCACGATCAAGCGATTGCCTTCACCCCTGATCCCGACATAAAGATTCCGGTTGTTGCTCCACATCGAACCAAGACCGGTCACGAGGAGCATGTTGCTATTCGCGCCTGTCCCCGCGCCGATACCACTGAAGGCACAGAAGACCTTGCCGCCATTCGTCACGATGAGTTGGTTCCCGGAGCCTCCTCCAATGCCAAGATCAAGGTTCTGACTGCTCCAAGTAGAATTTGAACCAGTGATGAGCACAGAATTATTGCTGCTCGACGGAGCGAATGCGATGTGGCTGTCGCCACTGATGCTGACGCGTCCTCCGTTCTGGATCGTCAGCCGGTTCAGAGATCCCGTGTTGCCCACATAGAAGCTGCCGTTGTTCTGCCAAGCCGAGTTCGGGCCCGTCACCAGCGCGGTGTTGTTGTTGGCGGTAACGGCGTTGCCGATGATCCCATCCATGTTGGTCAACGATCCGCCGCTGTTGATTTCAAGGTAGTTGTTGGAGCAGGTGTCGCCAACGTAGTAAGGGCCGGGGACACTGGTGGAGAAACCGCTGATGATGTTGGTGACGGAGCATGCAAGGGCGGGGCCGAACTCCACGTAGAAGCCGGGTCCCGCATACGGATCACCCGGCACGTCGTTCCACTCGGCGCCGCTGGGGGGCACATTGAATTCAAGATAGTCCTCACCGGGCGGATATCCAGCGTTGTTGAAGTTGTTCGGTTCATTACCGCCCCAGTCCGAGTAGATGATAGTGTGCCGGTTGGTGTCCGGATAGTGGCCTTGAAAGAACAACTGGCCCGCTTCGGGTCCCGTCATCCATTTCCAGTCGTCTTCGACCTCGGAATCGCTTCCGCCGAGAAACCCCTTCTGGAAGAAGTTGCTGAAGATGAAGTTGTTCTCCTGCTCCGAGGTGATGGTGGCCAAGTATCCCTGCTGCCCGTTGTAATTCAGTCCTGCCGCAATGTCGCGCGCCTGCTGCCACGTGCAATTGGTTGCGACGTAGGCGTAATAATGGCCGTTGGTGGGATTCTGTCGGACATCCAGACCGCCGGTCGAAGCGTACCACACATCATTACGGTAAGTGCCGTCATTTCCCCCGAGCACCCACAGGAGGCTGTTGTACGCCACTGCTCCAATCCCATGCCTTGCGCTCCACGGGGCCGCGCTGGCTTCCTGCGTCCAATTTGCCCCGTCCGTTGAGGACCAGACGTCATTGAATTCATTGGTGTACTGTCCTCCCAGCACATACATCTTCCCATTGAGCGCCAAGGCGCTATGCCACGCCCTAGGACTCTACGGGGCTGCGTTGGTCGCCTGCGTCCAAGTCACCCCGTCTGCGGAAGACCAAATGTCGCTGCGATAGCTGCCCGGGCCGTCGTTTCCCCCAAGCACCCACATTTGGCCGTTGAAAGCCACGGCAGCATGGGCTAGACGCGCACTCCATGGAGCTGCGTTAGTTGCGAGTGTCCAGTTCACGCCGTCTGCCGAAGACCAAACGTCGTGCGTGCGCCCACTGTGGGTCCAACCTCCCAAAATCCACATCCGCCCGTTGACCGCCACAACAGCATGCCCATATCCCCGTGCGAGCCAAGGAGCTGTGTTGGTCGCCTGCGTCCAGTTGATCCCATCTGGCGAGGACCAAACGTCATTGAGATAGTCGGCACCATAGCCTCCGAGTACCCACATTTGCCCATTGTGCGCCACGGCTGCCGTGCTCCCACGTGCGCTCCAAGCGGCGTTGCTGGTCGCCTGTATCCAGTGCAACCCGTTGGTCGAGAACCACACGTCATTGAGGCTGCCAGCGGTCGTGCCCAGCAGCCACATTTTCCCACCGAGCGCGACCGGCGTGCCACCTCCACTCCAAGGGGCAGCGTTGGTCACCAGTACCCAGCTTGTCGCGCTGCTCAATTCACCGCCGTTTAGGGTGATGCCAACGCTCGTGGTGGCGTAAGCGGTGCCGACAAGGTGTGCGATCAAACCCACAATTGATACGACCAGTAGTTTGCTCTTCATAGTGGACTCCATTTGCTCGCGTAGGAACACTTTCGGCACGCCCCTTTTTGGGGCGTGCTTCAAGCACTGTCCAACCATCGAGCTTCCCAGTTTCGTTACGGACAGCGGCCGAAGCCGCGCGAATTCAGTTGTTGGTTATTGGTTCGTCGTTCTCAATTCCTCATTGTTTGTTTTCCGCCGCCAAAGAACGCAGAGGACGCAGAGAGAATGTCGAGGGTCGAGAGCGGCGAGTCGAGAGCCAACACCCTTTGTGTCCCTTGCGTCCTCTCGCGGCCACCCAAATCCGTTTGGATCGGTGGAAGCTGTGCGGGGATTGAATTGCCACCAAGATTCACGAGGAGACACAAAAACGCTGGCTCTGCTTTTCGTGGTTTCTCGTGCCTTCTTGTGGCCATAGCTTCGGCGTGCATCGCTTGGCGCGTGTCGCGGTTGCGTTTCGGAGAGTTCATCCAACCCCTCGTTGAGTGAGCCGAGTTGTACTCGAAGGCCGACGCGGAAAGCGAGGATTTTCGGCGAGAGAATGTGAGCGGAGCGAAGAGGGAACAAGACCTGTCAAGCGGAGCGTCGAGAAGTGGCAAGCAATACGAGCAAGGCAGAATGATTGGGATCTGCGGCGCAGAAACGCAGAGTCGGATGGCCACAAAAAAGCGCGAAGACGCACAAGAATCGGAATCGTTTCGTGGTTTCTCGTGCCTTCTTGTGGCGATCAAATCCGTCTCGAAGATCGATGTCCATCTGTCCATCGCTGTCACATTGACTTCATGGAAGGCTGTGGCTACTATTCCACAGTCATGACAGCAATCGCCCAGAAATTGGATGCCAAGATGAAACAATGGCAACCGACGACAGCCAAACAGGTCGAGAATCTGGTGGATGAAATCATCCAGGCGGCGGACCAGGACTCGCTCGACTTGATTCGTTCACGGAAAGTCGAGCAGGAAGTCCTCGACATACTGGATGAACCCAAAGCCCGGTGAAGTCTGGCTGGCCGACCTCGGCATCGCCGCCAAAATCCGTCCTGTCGTCATCCTGTCCCGCGATGATCCGGATCCTCCGAGGGCGCTTGTCATCTACGTTCCACTTACAACTCAAAATCGCGGCAGCAAGTATGAGGTGGAAATGAAGGACGTGCCATTCCTCAAGGAGGAGTCTGTCGCAAACGTGCAGGGGATCGGTTCGATTGCCCGCGTGCGCCTGGGGAAGAAACTCGGCTCGCTTCGTCCTGAAGCTTTGGAGAGAATCAAGGATGCGATCTGTTTCGCGCTTGAACTCTGAGAGAGAGTAGCCGCGCTCACCGCGCGCGGCTACAACCTTGCCCGAACGTGGTATCATTAGCGCCTGGCCGACGCCTACTCACACCGACTGAATCCCCGTCTTGACTTTGGTAAAACGCTTCTCCACAAATGCGCCCACACGATGAGTGTCTGGAAAGTCGCCCTGATTGCCGCCCTCCTGCTGACCGCGCTTTGGCTTCTCTCGCCGACCCGTTCCGAGCAAGCGTCGAAGCCGGGGGTGGTCGAGATCACCTACATGGCCCCGGGCGGGCCGATCTCGCAGCCGATGGACGACGCGGTGCGGGAATTCGAGGAACAAAGCCGGGCGGCGCACGCGAAGGATCCCTCGAAACCGATCTACCGGGTGGTCAGCGGACAAAATGCTTCGCGCAACCAGACCGAAGACCCGACGCGCTTCCTCGTCGGTCTGGCGGGTGGGATGCCGCCGGATGTGATTTACTTTGACCGGTATGCCGTCAGCGAATGGGCCTCGCGCGGGGCGTTCGAGCCGCTCGATGCGTTCCTCGCCAGCGACAAGACGAGCGGTCGCGACGACGCGATCGTTGCCGATGATTACTTCGCCTCCTGCTGGGATGAAGTCGTCTATACCGATCCCGTCACCGGCAAGAAGGGCGTCTATGGCATCCCGAACAAGCTCGATAACCGGGCGCTGTTCTACAACAAGGACCTCCTCAAGCGGGCAGGCTACGTGGACGACAAAGGCGAGGCGCGTCCGCCGAAGACGTGGGAGGAGCTCGAAGAGATGGCCGTCAAGCTCACCGAGAAGGACGCTTCGGGACGTGTGACGCGGATGGGCTTCGTGCCGAACTTCGGCAACTCGTGGCTCTACATCTACGGCTGGATGAACGGCGGCGAGTTCATGAGCGCCGACGGCAAACGCTGCACGCTCAACGACCCCAACATCGTCGGTGCTCTCGATTGGATGACGAAGGTCTATGACAAACTCGGCGGCGCGCAGGAGGTGTATGCGTTCCAATCGAGCTTCCAGGGCGGCGATCTCGACCCGTTCCTGCAGGGCAAGATCGTGATGAAAATTGACGGGTTCTGGATGGTCACCGGCAACCTCGCCCAATTCGGTCGCAACGTGAACTACGGCATGGCCCCGCCGCCGATGCCCGCGAAAGAGGTCGCCAAGGGACGCGAGACGATGAGCTGGATCGGCGGCTGGTGTTACGCGATTCCGTCCACCGCCAAGAACAAGGAAGCCGGGTGGGAATTGATCCGTTTCCTCTCGAGCAAGCGTGCGCACGAAATCATGGCCGAGAGCGAACGGCTCACGAACGAAAGCCAGGGCCGGGTCTATGTGCCGACCCAACAGGCAAACAAGAAGATCAACGAGTGGTTGTTCGACCGGTACGTCAACAACGTCCCCGGCATGGACCCGAAAGTGAAACAGGCCGTGCAGGTGTTCAACGAACTGATTCCCCTCTCGCGGTTCCGTCCTGTCACGCCCGTCGGACAGTTGCTTTGGAATCAACACATCGAGGCGATGGAGAATGCGATCTTCCACAAGCTTTCACCCAGGGAATCGCTCGACCGCAGCACGATGATCGTCCAGCGCGAACTCGATCGCGCCTTGCAACCACCGCGCGGGACCGTCGTGAAGTGGGGATTCTTTTTCTGGCTCTACGCGATTCTGTTGGTGGCGGCCGCGGTCGGCGTGTATTTCTGGGACACGAGCAACCGGCTGCGCGAGAGCGTGGGAAAGGTCTTCGGTGCCGGGTTGGCCAAGCGCGGCGGACAGATCGAAGGTCTGCAGAGCAGTTACTTCCGCTCGCAATGGAAAGGCGGCTGGATCTGCGCGCTGCCGTGGATCATCGGCTTCATCGTGTTCACGGGCGGACCGATCCTGTTCTCGATCATCATCAGCTTCTGCAACTACGACATCCTCAATCCCGCGCGCTTTACCGGCTTTGAGAACTACCACTGGATGTTCACCAAGGACGCGCTCTTCTGGAAATCCATGTGGAACACGATCTACATGGTGATCGGCATCCCGCTCGGCATGGCGTTGAGCCTCGCCATCGCGCTGCTGTTAAACCTCAAAGTCCGCGGCGTGGCGGTCTGGCGGACGTTCTTCTATCTGCCGTCCATCGTGC
>CAZOTB010000014.1:23342-28976 GCA_964582645.1 uncultured Verrucomicrobiota bacterium
GCATCTTGTGGATCTGGATATTCAACCCGAGCGGCGGTCTGCTCAACAACGTCCTCGCCTCGTTCGGCATCCACGGTCCGAACTGGCTTCAAGACGAACACACCAGCAAACCCGCATTGATTCTCATGGGTCTCTGGGGCGCGGGCGGCGGCATGATCATCTGGCTGGCGGGACTCAAGAACATCAGCGAGAGCTACTACGAAGCCGCGGGACTCGACGGCGCGGGGACTTGGCAGAAGTTCGTCCACGTCACCTTGCCGCTGATGACGCCGTACATTTTCTTCAACCTGATCATGGGTTTGATCGGCACGTTCCAGATTTTCACGCAGGCGTTCATCATGACCCAGGGCGGCCCGGTGAACTCGACGCTCTTTTACGCGTATCACCTGTTCAACAACGCCTTCCGCTATTTGCAGATGGGCTACGCCGCCGCGATGGCGTGGGTGTTGTTCCTGATCGTGTTCGCGCTGACGATCGTGCAGATGAGGCTCTCGCAACGATGGGTGCATTATGAAGAAGGATGATGGGGAATGACTAATGACGAATGTGGGAGGCCGACTCCGTCGGGCGGCCGGTCTCCCTCACACGTTGGGCGAACTCAGGCTAACGTTCGGAGTTCAAGCTTTAGCTTGTGTCGGCTGGCGCAGCACAGACAAGCTGAAGCTTGAACTCCAAACGAGAGCAGTTCGGCGCGCTTTGCTTATTCCCACGATTCGAATTTTCGATCTCCTTCGGATTTCGGATTTGCCGTCCCCAATGAAATCCGACGCCGCATATCGTTCGCAGGACTTCCTCCGTAACTTCTGCATCTACGCGTTGTTGCTCGGCGGCGCGCTCATCTTCGCCTGGTCGTTCCTCTGTATGGCGACGACCTCGGTCAAGGTGACATTGACCCAAAAACAACGACTCCCAGCCGACCTATGGCTGGTCATTCCTCTTGGAATATCTCGGACAGGGAACATTTCAAGCGCTGCATGATTGGCTCCAGCCGCGACAAGGTGATGCTTTGCTGGCAGATCTCCAGCCGATACGGAGGGGAGGGCGGAAGGCCGACCTTTCTCGAAAATTTGGCGTAGGGCAAGTCGCCGCGCCGCTTGCGCAGAAACCTGGCCAACTGTCGTTCGAGCTTGCCCGCCACGCCCGAACCCTGCCCAAAATGTCATTCCGTATGTGGAATATCTTCGGGTTTGAGATCGGGAAGGAAATCTGAATGGATCGAGCCGGCGTTGGACCGGGACTGTGAGCGTGCGCGCCCAAATCGTTGGCTCGACGTTTTCTTCCGTTCGTTCACGGCGCCCCTCGGTCACACGCACCTGCTACATCCTCGGCAGATCGTTCCTTGCCACGCTGTTCTTGTGTCTGACCATCGAGTCCGGGACCGCAGACACCGTCACGCTCTAGGTGCACAACGCGACCAGCACTTGCATGGCCTTGGCGGTGAACGGCGGCAATCTCGCGGAGTCGGCGGTGGCCCGTCGGGGTGGGGCGGAATATCCTTCCGTTGCGACTGTCGCTCTGGAGGAGACGAACACTTACCTCTTCGGCCATTATCTGGAGTCGCAGAGCGGACACCGCTTCCGATTCGAGAAGGGACAGATTGTTGAAACCAGCGAGAATGCTGCCGAAGGGACTTTCTTCCGCGTGGAAGGAAACACGATCTTCGTGAGCGGAGTCGAAGTTCGGTTTCGACTCTTGTCGGGCTCGGCCTTCCAAGACATTTGCATGAACAGCGGCTGCCTGGCTGGCAATGCGAGAGTGAATCGAGGGGGAACGGATGCCATTGTGCATCTGCCGCCTGCTGACGGCTGCTTCAATGGCGTGTTCTCAGCAGTCCAGTTCCTGACACCGAGCGCGGACAGGTTTGATCTGTTCCTGGCAGCGACGAACGACGTTTTGGCGCTGCGCTGCGAAACCGACAAAGCAGGCACCAAGTTCACTCGTCTGGCGGAGAGCAGCGTTCGCGTCGTGCTCAGCAACGGCAACGTGCTGGAAATCCAACCGACGCCTCCCCCGCCCTCGTCGATCCGAATCGCGTGGCGCAGGGGCGACCGGACCGGACTGAGGAAGCTTGCGGAGAACAAAAAAGGCGAGGCTGAACTCCGGGCCTGGGCGTAGTATCAACTTGGCTCCGACAACTCGGAGACGAACCTGACCGAGGTGGCTACGAGATTTTCGAAAGCGCTGGAGTGCTGTCCGAGCAACAAACTCGGTTTGTCGAAAGACATGATCCGGCTGGCCGCGCAACGACGGCTTGGGAGCATCGAGAACGGCGCCTGGGCGACGCCCACCGCGCAGAAGTTGTTTGTTCGCCTGCGCGAAGCGTGTCCCGATGCTGCGGATCAGATGGACTATGCACTGGCATGCTGGGCCTATTGGAGCAGCGGGAAGCTGGATGGAGTGTGCGAAGCATTTCGCCGTCTCGGGTGCGGTCGGGAACTGGCGCTGGCGGCGTCGAAGGCGGGCGACCTCCTCGTCGAATTGAAACGGATCGCAGAGAACTCGCTCGGCTCCGAAGCGGGACGGGCGACCGCGTGGCATGAGTCGGCCAAGCAAGCCGACCGCAAAGACCAGCGTGCCGAGGCTGCAGCAGCCTATCTCAAGACGCTGGAAAACTGCGCGGGCGGCACAAAGAACGCCGCCGGCCCGCCCGTGCGATACTTCTTCACGGCGCGCTTGACCGTGATCAACGGCACCCCGAACGCACGCACGATGTCCGCTTGCGAGGCCGAGCCATTGACGACCAGTTGACTGCTGAACCTCCGGAAGCTGGCCAGATCGGCGGCGGCGTGAGTGAACACCGGCAGGTGACCGTTGAGATAGACCACCTGATCATCCTGGCGCTGAAACGCGAGATGTTCATTGATGGGCGTGGTGCCGTTGGGAAACAGAGGTAATTGCACTTGAGGCAGAGCGGCCGGAGATTGCCACACCCGGCCGCCCCTGCGCCAGCCCGTCCCGGTTCAACCCATTTCCCGCCCCCACCCAAATCACCCAGAGGGATCAGGAGTTCTGAAATTGGTACAGGCAATTGCTATTCGTCGTGAACACTTTCTCCAACAGAAGAGCCGTAAATGACCCGGCTGTGTTGCAGCGGCAAGGTGTCGAGCGCGCAATCTGGAAATTCACAAAATCATTCTGCCGTTCCCGTTGATCAGCGAAAGCCATGAAGCAAGCTGCTGCTTCGCTTCCTTCGGCGTGATTCCGCCCTCGCGCTCAAACGACTCGAACCCTTCGCGCACGGCGGCAATGAACTCGATCTCGCGTGCGACCTCGTGGAGCGTGGCGTCCTTGGGAAGACGCTTGTCCTGATCAATGACCATCTCTCGGTTACTCATGGCAACAAAGAGTACCGCGCCGCGCCGTGACTAACAAGCCTCGCTCGCCCCTGTTACGCCCGGTTCCGTCCCGCAACGCGTCGCACAATTTCCGCGCAGATTTCGACGTGTTCGGGCTGCCACTTTGCACAAATCGTGGACCAGCGGATCCAGTTTTCGAGGAGCGCTTTCGCGTTCGGACAATTGTCGGCATTGTACCGATACTCGCGCGACGCAGGTGGCATCGAGTAGGGGTACGTTTTCATCTGTGCGTTCTGTTGGAGGAACGTGCACGCGGCGGGCATGAGATAATAGCGGCCCGTGCCGGCGCCGGTCAGCCCGTCGTCGGCGCATTGTTGTGCGAACTGGTCTGCATCCACTTTGAACTGCTTCGGGTCAATGCTGAGCGCGGCCATCCAACAAGAGTACACATCCTGCCAGGCGGGAATCGGCGTGGGCGTAATGCCGGGAATCGCCGCGAGCTGTTTCGTCAGCAGCCGGGCCATCCGGTCAATGTGCGTTACCTGCTCCTCGATGATTTCGAGTTGTGCCAGGCAGATCGCCGCGGTGCAATTGGGCATCCGCAACGCGTGTCCAGCCACAGTGTGGAGCCGGCCGAAGCCTGCTTTCGCCTCCGCGCCGCGGCTCTGGCCGATGAACCGCGCATAGTCGGCGATCCGGTCGTCGTTGGTGATCATGCAACCGCCGACGTCCGAGCCCATCGTCTTCTCGGAGTCGAACGAGAACGCGCCGACGTGTCCGATGGTGCCGGCAAGCCGCCCCTTGTAGCGGCTATAGACGGCCTGGCACGCGTCCTCGACCACGACCAGGTTGCGACGCTTTGCCAGTGCCATGATCGGGTCCATGTCGCACATCAGCCCGGTCTTGTGAACGCAGATGATCGCGCGCGTGCGATCGGTGATCAACGGCTCGATCGTGCGAGAGCTCAGGTTCGGACTGCCGGGATCGGTGTCGGCGAACAAGGGGATGCAGTTGCGTTTGACGACGCCCATGATCGTGCCGTAATCGGCGAGCGGGCTGACGATCACTTCGTCGCCGGGATTGAAATTGAGCGCCTCGGCAAGCAGCATCAGCGCGTTGGTGCAACCCGGCGCGGAGATGCAGTGTTTGACGCCCATCGCTTTGGCGAACGCCTCTTCGAAGCGTCCCGTCATGTCAATCGAGAGACCCGCGTCCACGACCTGCTGCAGATATTTCATCGCGTTCGGGCCGATGACGCGCGGGAACGGATTGGGTAGCGCGCCTTTGAAATCCTTGTAAGCAGCGGCACCGTACTTGGCGCGTGGAGCGGTTGTTGTCATGGTCGTTTCCTCTTCGCCTTCTCGCCGCGTGTCCAATGAACCGGGGAGCGTGGCTTCGTTAGTTCCCCGTACAGCTCGGGCCGACGCGTCTTGAAGAACGTCTCGCGCATCGTCGGATAGGCTTCGAGCATCTTGCCCGCGTACCACATCGGGTAGGTCGCGTCGAGGTCCACCTCGGCGATGGCCACGCCCGGGAAATGTCCCGTGTCGGCGCGGATGCGTCCCATCGGGTCCACGATGCGGCTGTGGCCGTAATGCCGTCCCACGAGATATGGCAATTGAATGAAGTGGCTGCAAACGAACCAGACCTGGTTGTCCACGGCGCGCGCGTTGACGATGGATTCGATCAGGTCGCCCGTGTAATCCATTGCGCCGGACGGCCAGAAGATGATCTCCGCGCCCTTGAGCGCGAGCGTCGCATAGACCTCGGGATAATGGATGTCCATGCAGATGGTGATGCCGATCTTCCCGAAGTCGGTCTCGAACACCGGCAGCGTGTCGCCGGCGAGGTAGCATTCGCCCTCCTGATACCCCGGCACGCACAGGTGCGTCTTGCGATAGCTGCCAACGATCTTGCCGCGGCGGTCGAGCAGCACCGCCGTATTGAACGGCTTCGCCTTTCCGGCCTCTTCGACGAACGGCGCGATCACATACATCCGGTATCGCGCGGCGACTCGTCCCAGCGTCTTCGTGGCCGGGCCGGGAATGCGCTGCGGGACATAGCCGCTGTCCTCGAACCTGTAGGTGCCCATCGCGTATTCCGGCAGGCAAACGATGTCCGCGCCGCGTCGGCCCGCTTCCTCGACGAGCGCCGTGGCCGCACGGGCGATGGCGTCGCCCTGCTTTGCTTTGGCTGCTTCCTCGCTGAACCAGGAAACCGAACACGTGGCGATTTTGACGATGCGGGACATAGGTTTGATCACGGAGCGAGGGACGGCCAATGTGGGAGGCGCCTCCGCGCGCCGAACGGTGTGGGTTCATATTGCACGACAGCCGGT
>CAZOTB010000014.1:28986-43528 GCA_964582645.1 uncultured Verrucomicrobiota bacterium
CGCGGTTTTGGTTTTCATCCCCCCCCCCGGCCGCCCCGCGGGGGCCGGCGCCTCCCACGGTGGGCTGTCCGTACTTGGGAGCGTGCAGAAATGAGTTCATCGAACGAATCGTAGTCCTCTTGGTTTCGACACATCCACGTCGCAAAGCACGCGATCGTTTTTCTTCCGAAACGGTGCCGCCTTGCCGTCCACCTCAATCGCCTTCACGCTGCCCGGCGCGCTCAACGTGAGCGTGCGACGCTTCACTGCCGGATGCAAGTTCTCCGTCTTGACCTCAAACCGCCCATCCCCATTCGCCTCGATCTTCGCCGCGCGCCGCGTGTAGCGATAGTCCACCACGTCTTCGATCCGCGCCAGCCATACGTCGTCGCCACCTTCGCTCACCACCGTCTCGATCCGCTCCCGCAACTGCGCTTCCGAGCAATCCTTGTTGCGATGGACCGGCTTTTCCAGCGGGCAATGACAGTAATCAATGATCCATCCGCGGTCGCGGCGCGCGTGGGCGATGTTGCGGAATGGATCGAACTCGCTCAAGAACGGCGCGTATCCCTGGTCGTGAAGAAATGTGCGGTTCATCCAGAGCAAGTCCGGGTCGTCCGGACGGTTGAGTGCGTCGGTGATGCTCATCGCGCCCAGGTATCCGAACCGCCGGCAGCCATCGAGCACGGCGTCGTTCATGTTGCTGTTATCGCCGGCCGCGCAGTAGATGGTGATCGGTTCGCCGATCGCTTCCTCGATCGCTTCCTTCGCCCTTCCGATTTCCTGGTTCACCATCTCGGGCTTCACGAACCCGTGCGACCAGGTGTGATTCCCCACACCCCATCCACGCGCGATCATGTCCTTCAACTCCGGGCCGCTCATGTGATGAAAGCCGTTGTACGACGACGCCCCGAGCTGGCGCACGACGCCGATGTGTCCCGCAACCACTTCGAGGTGGCCGGGAACGCGGTGCTTCTCGAGGATCGGCACGGCAAAGCGATGCAACTCGCTCAGCGCCTCGTCGAACGTGATCGAGTACACCCAGCGTTTGTCATCGCGCCACGGGCAGATGGCAATGTCGTTGGATTGCTGGTTCATGGTCGTCAAACTCAGACTACGAAATGCCTCTTGGCGTGCAAACCACCATCGCACGGCGCGGGCGAAGTGTCTTTGCATAGAATCGCCAAAGATTTGCAGGAAATCGCTTCGATTTTCCCATTGCTGCGCCATTGCTTCCTTCTTACCCTGTGGCGGCAACACCATGAACGTCGGCGCCGCCATGACAGACATCACCCCGAAGGCGGGGACGCATCTTGCCGGGGACGTCGGCGGATACCGCCCCTGCCAGTCGGTGCTCGATCCTCTTCACGCCAAGGCGGTCGTGTTTGAGTCGAACGGGAAGAAGCTTTGTTTCCTCTCGCTCGATGTCACCATCATCACGAAGGAATACACCGACCGCATCCGGGAAGGCGCGGCGAAGCGATTCGGCTTCGACCCGGACGCCATCCTGGTGCACGCCACGCAGACCCATTCGGCGCCATCGGTCGGACATTTCATGGTGGACCCAGAGTGGCCGCCCGTGCCGAAGGACCGGGAGTTTGTCCGCGGCGGCGACATCGCTTTCGCCGAAATGGCGTCAGAGCGCGCGATCGCGGCCATCGGTGCGGCGTGCGAACGGCTCGAACCCGTGCAACTTGGTGCCGCCAGCGGCATCCAGGACGGCCTCGCGTTCAATCGCCGCGGTGTGACGCGCGATGGCACGGCGTGCATGCCGTGGTTCGGTTCGAGCGCACAGCATCCGCTCGGGCCGACGCACATCCGGTACATGGAGGGACCGACCGATCCCGAAGTGGGTGTGTTGTGCGCGCGCGGCAACGACCTGCGCATGGTGGCGATGTTGCTCCATTACACATGTCACCCGGTGATTCTCTATGCGCAGCCGGGCGCAATCGTTTCCGCCGACTGGCCGGGCGCGTGGGCGAGTGAGCTGTGCGCCACGTACGGCAAGTCGTGCGTGCCGCTGATCGTCAACGGCTGCTGCGGCGACATCAATCCCTGGCCGCCGTTCGATCTCGATTTCCGCCCGGATCATCGTCGCATGGGACGCGTCCTCGGCGTGATTTCAGAAAAGGTCATCCGCTCGATGACGTTCACCGACGAGTCGGCGCTCGAGTGGAAGGTCGAACGTGTGCCGTTGCCCGTCCGCGAGTGGGATGCGAAGGAACTGCGCGAGGCGGAGGAATATCTCGCCAATCACCCCGAGCCGACCTGGGAGAAGGACCGGCCCAACCGGGTCGAGTGGACGTGGAGCCGCATGGCGTTTGTCAAAAGCGTCGAGATGTTGCGGCGTAGGTCGCCGACGCTGCCGTACGAGGTCCAGGTCTTTCGCGTCGGGAAGACCGCCTTCGTCGGCCTGCCGGGCGAGCCGTTCGTCGAAGCCCAACTCGCCATCAAGATCGCTTCGCCCACGTATCCGACGTATGTCGCCCATTGCACATCGCAGTACGTCGCCTATCTGCCGCCGCGTGACGCCTACGACCGCCGCGGACACGAGGTGTTCTTCTGCAAGGTGAAACCGGGTTCGCTCGAAATGGTGATCGAGGCAGCGACGAGGTTGCTCAAGGAACTGTTCGCGTAGCCGGGGCAGATCATGCGCATCGCACTCGTGTTGACGCCGATGTCCGACCATCATCTGCGGCTTGCGGCGCAAGTCGGAGTCACGGACATCGTCGCGCGGTATCCGGGCACGGAAAGGGACGCGTTGTTGCGACTGCGCGATCGGATCGCGTCGTTCGGGATGCGCCTGACGATTGTCGAAGGCTACATCCCGCATGACAAGATCGTCCACGGCAAACCCGGGCGCGACGAACAGATCGCAGGCTTCCAGCAGTTGCTTCGCGACATGGGCGCGGCGGCGGTGCCGATCTGTTGCTACAACTGGATGCCCTCGGATGATTGGACGCGCACGGCAACCGACATCCCCGAACGCGGCGGCGCGCTGGTGACCGGGTTCGACGTGAGCCAGGACCGGCATCCGCCTGTGCCGAAGGCCGACGCGATAGACGAGCGTTCGTTGTGGGCGAATTTGAAGTACTTCCTCGACCGCGCTGTCCCTGTCGCGGAAGAGGCGGGCGTGAAACTCGCCATGCACCCCGATGATCCGCCGCTGCCGTCGTTCCGCGGGCACGCGCAGATCATGAGCAGCGTCGAGGGATTCGAGCGATTGGTGGAACTGCGTCCCAGTCCCGCGAACGGCGTGTGTTTCTGCCAGGGTACGTTCGCCGAAATCGGCGTGGACATTCCCGCGACGATCCGGCGGTTTGCGAAGCACATTCACTACGTTCACTTCCGCGACGTGGTCGGCACCGTGCCGCAGTTCCGCGAGAGCTTCCACGACAACGGCAAGACGAACATGGTCGAGGCGATGCGCGTCTATCGTGAGATCGGGTTCGACGGTCCAATGCGTCCCGACCATGTGCCGACGCTGGACGGTGAATCAAACGAGAATCCCGGCTACGCCATGCTGGGACGATTGTTCGCCGTCGGCTACATGCGCGGGCTCATCCAGGCAGCAGAACAGGCGAAGTGAGTTGCCGCCCGGGAAATCAGCGCCAGCGTTCGTAGTTCAAGCTTCAGCTTGTCTCTGGTAAGGGGGTGAGAGGGACAAGCACGGCGCTGCGCGGGAGTTGGATCCGATCACAGCGGATTCTTTTGCACCCATGTCACCACGATGGAACACGAAAACTTGCCGCTGTGCGCCTCGCCGCCGAGGATGCCGGTGAAACTGCCGCTGGCGTTTATCTTCGTGGGGCCGAGTGCTCCACCTGTCAGTATCTTGGTCTTGCCGACCTTGAGTTTGACGATGGTGAGGTCTGCATTCTCGATCGTGATGTCGTTGGTGTCGGCGGCTTCGGCCAGCCAAGCGAGCAGGAACTGCCTGAGTTGTTCCTGTCCGTCGGGTGTCAGCACGAGCAGGAGGCTCCTGCCTTTCGCGTCGGTCGCCCAGGTGCCCGACGAGATAGGCGTGGGGCCGTACTGTTCTTCGATCAACTCGAAGCTGGCATCCGGCTGCAGCAACCCCTGGCCGTCGGAGGAACGCTCGTCAGTGAGCACTTTGGAAATCTTCAAGGTCGAGGCGAGCGTGACATCCCAGTCGCCTACGACGCCGGTCTGATCCACGGTGTTGGAAGCTTGCGTGACGGTGAACGTCCGTCCGGCGATGATCACGGTGCCCACGCGGTTCGACGTCGCGGGGTTTGAGGCGACCGAGTAATCCACTGTTCCGCTGCCCGTCCCGTTCGTGCCGGAGAGGATCGTGATCCAACTGTCGTTGCTCAATGCCGTCCACTCGCAGTTCGTGCCCGCCGCTGCAACATCCACGCTGGCGTTGGTGCCGCCGGCGCCGACTGCGATCTCCATCGGCGCAATCGAGTAACTGCACATCGCGCCGTCCTGCATCACGGTAAAGGTCTGGCCTTCGACCGTGATCGTGCCTGCGCGCGGGGCAAAGTCGAGATTGGCTTCGACGAAATAGTTGACGGCGCCGTTGCCACTGCTGCTGCTCGTGGTGTGAATCCAGGTGTCGGTGGTGGTTGCCACCCACGGGCAACCGAACGACACGGTCACGGGGAACGATCCCACGACCGCGGCGGCGGTGTGATTGGTGGCGGTCGTGCCCAACAGCAGGCTGCACCCCGCGCCCGCCTGGTTGATGGTGTACAGCTTGCCCGCGATGTGCAGGTTGCCGCTGCGGGCGTTGGTGGTGTCGTTGGCGGACACGGTGTATTGGACGGCGCCGTTGCCAGGACCGTTGCTGCCGGACGTGATGTGGACCCACTCAATCGTTTCGGTGGCCGTCCAATCGCACGCGATTCCAGCCGTTACCGGGACAGAGCCTGTGCCGCCGTCGGAGGTGAACGTTTTTCCCGCCGAACCGAGCGTGTAAGTGCAAACCGGCACCACCGTCAAAGAAAAATGCTGCGTGTCGGAGTCATCGTGTGCGTTGTCTTTGACGCCGAGGATCATGTTGATCTCGCCGATGAAGTTCAGGTTGGGAATCAAGGTGAGCACGCCCGAGTTGTAGGTGAAGTTGCTCAACCCGGTGGGAAACTGATTCGGGTTGGTGGCGTCCGTCAACGAAAGGTTCGTCGGATCGTTATCCACGTCCGTGACCGTGAGCTCGAAAGTCTTGGCGATGTTTTGGGTGGTGATCAGATTGGCCGGGATCGGGCCGAGAAACGGAGGGCTGTTGACCGTGTTGGCGACGACCGTGACCTGAATCGTTGTCGAGGCAGATTGGCCATTGGTGTTCATCACGTTCACAGTGACGTTGGCGGTGCCGGCGAACCCCTGCGCCGCGGACAACCGCAGCACCGCTTCCTGTTTGTTGGTGAAGACGCTGGCGCTGTTGATGACGACCGGCGTGATCGGCGTGCTGCCGCTCACAGGCGTTGCGAGGATTTTTTGATGCACGTCGAATCCACGCGTCAACTGGCCAAAGATGGTGTGGTTGAAATTCAGCCACGAAGTGGGCTGACGCATCGGGTCGGCCAGCGACAGGTCCGAGTCGGTGATGAAGAACTGCGAATCGTTCGAGTCGTCGCCCGAGTTGGCCATGGCGAGCTGACCAAACCCGCTGAACGTCAGGCTCGCCACGAACTCGTCGTCGAACTTGATCCCCGTTCCGCCCGTGCCGTTGCCGAGCGGATCGCCGCCCTGGCACATGAAATCCTGGATCACGCGATGGAATGTCAGCCCATTGTAGAACCCGCTCTTCGCAAGCTGGATGATCCGGGCGGTCGTCAGCGGGGTGAGGTCTTCGTAGAGTTGCAGCACGAGATCACCGTTGAACGCCCCGTTCGTCGCATCCACGCCGCTGACGTCGAGCAGGAGGCTGCGGTTGTTTGTGGACGCGATGGTGCCGGTGACGTTGGTGGTGCTGATCGAAACCAGGGAGAACGTGAGCGGCGATCCCATCGGATCCGACGCGGTGAGCGGCATCTGAAACGTGCGCCCCGCCGGCATGGTGACGTTCGTGGTGAAGAGCGTCCAGTCCACAGCGTACAGGCGCGCGGCCAGCGACGAGAACAGGCAGACCGCGCAAACGATGAGGGCGGCTTTTGAGAGCCAACGGGAAACGACAGAGCGGTGCATGGTGAAAAGGTGCGGTATTGATACCCATTCGGCGTCGCGCCGTCAAACGGGAAACGATGAGGGTTGTAGGGCGCGAACGCCCCCATCACCCGTTGCTTGGTGATTTGGGTTTCGCGCCATGCCGGCGAGCATCAGAACCACGGCGCGAAACCTCCGTCCCTGAACGACTCGGGACGGCGCATTCGCGCCCTACAACAGCTCGCAGAGGCAACGTGTACGCTTTCCAGACTTGTAGCTGAATCCCCATCGCTGCTATGACTTCCCCATGGGCGCACAATGGAAACAAAAGGGCCGTGAGTTATATGCTCTCAAGCGTGGCCAACTGATCGGCAAAGCGGTGAAGGAAATCCACGTCGCCGCGAAGATGGGCGTGCCTGATCCCGCCAACAACGCGCGGTTGTTCGCCGCGGTCGAGTCGGCAAAGAAACTTTCCGTCCCGCGCGACACCATCGAGCGGGCGATCAAGAAGGGCGCCGGGCTGACCGAGGACAAGGTGGTGTACGAACTGGTGACGTACGAGGGATTCGCTCCCGGCAAAGTGCCCGTCATCGTCGAGTGCCTCACCGACAACCGCAACCGCACCGCGCCGGAGATTCGGATGCTGTTCAAGAACGGCCAGCTCGGTGCCATGGGCAGCGTGAAATGGATGTTCGACCACGTGGGCGTCGTCGAGGCGACGCATCCCGACAAGGCCACCGATATCGAAGCCGCCGCGATCGAAGCGGGCGCAGACAATGTCGAACCGCTGGAGGCCGAGGAGGTCCCCGAGGGACACGCGGGCGCGCGATTTTTCTGTCAGCCGACGAACCTCGACGCCGTCTCGAAGTATCTCGCCGGCAACAAGTGGACGGTCTCGGCGGCGGAGATGCGCTACGTGGCGAAGAACTACGTCGAACTTTCCGAAGCGCAGCGGAAAGAAGTCGCCGATTTCCTGAATGCGATTGATGAGCACGACGACGTGCATCGGGTGTATGCGGCTATCCGGTAGGAGGATTTCAACAGAAGAACGCAAAGGCAGCAAAGGGTCTCATTCTTCGCGTTCTTTGCGATCTTCTGTTGCCGGACTCATCCCGCCATGAACAAACGCGCCATCGTCAAAAAGATCATCGCCAAGCTCACCGAAGAGATGGCGATGTCGGTCAAAGCCGCGCGCACCGCCCACGAGGAAGCGACGCACGAGGAAAGCAAGGCGGAGGACAAGTACGACACGCGCGGACTCGAAGCCGGCTATCTTGCCAGCGGCCAGGCGCGACAGGCGGCGGAAACGGAGAAGGCGATCGCGCAATATGAGACGCTCGCGCTGCGAAAGTTCGGCGCGAAAGACCCGATTGATCTCACCGCGCTGGTGGACTTGGAATCGGACGGTGAACGAATCTTGTATTTCCTCGGCCCCGTCAGCGGCGGGTTGGAACTCACCCACGATGGCAAGCAGTTGTTGGTCATCACGCCGCAAGCGCCCCTGGGCCAGAACCTGATCGGCAAGAAACGAGGCGACAAGCTGAAGATGAAGATCGGCGGACTGCCGGTCGAGTATCGCGTGGTGTCGGTCTTGTAGAGGCGCACGGCTGTGCGCCCCATTTTCCTGATCATGAGGGCACACAGCCGTGTGCCCCTACTCCATCGGCACCTTCCCGCGAAGCTGCTTCTTCTCCGAATGCCGCGCCTTGTTCTCCAGCATCCGCTCCTTGGCGCGACGCGAGCGTTTTCGTTTCTGGCGGCGGAGCTTCTCGATCCGGGAACGCTCGGCTTCGACAAAGCCGCGTTGGTGACGCTCGATCTTGTCGAGCAGCATGCGCCGGGCGAGAAAGCGATTCAATGCCTGCGATCGCTCCGTCTCGCATCGCACGCGCAGCCCGGTGGGACGATGCAGGAGCATCACGGCGGTGGAAGTCTTGTTCACGTTCTGACCGCCGTGCCCGCCGGAGCGCGTGAACGTCTCCTCGATCTCCCCCTCGCGCACGCCCAATTGCGTCATGCGCTGGAGAAGCGCTGATTCTTTTGGTTCGGAAACTGGAAATTTACTCATGGCAATGGGGTGATTGCAGCGGGGGAGAATTTGGCCCTCAGCACAAGCTGAAGCTTGAACTCCAGACGCAAGCCTGAGTCCGGTTTCGTTCGGAGTTCAAGCTTCAGCTTGCTTCGGGTCGTCGGTGGTCGTTGCTTCAGATAGGACATGGTCAACGCTCCGCGACACTTACCACGGCACCCATCGTGTGCGACTGCCCCGGCTTGATCGTGACGGCGTGGTCGCGGACGTTGCAGGTTTCGATGCAAAGCATGTTCGGCCATTCGTCATCGCCGAAGTCGGGCATCGCCTTGGCCTTGGCGATCCATGGATTCCAGAGGACGGTGGTCTCGGAGCCGCGCTTCTCGATCCCCAACCGTCGTTGCCAGCCGGGATCGTTCACGATGCAGGTAGCGCGCGTGGCGCGATAGACGCGGTCGGTCTCTTCCACGATGCGAATGGGATCGGCGCCTTCGGTCGTGTTGCGTGGCGTCGGGACCGTGCATGAATAGGGCGTGTTGGCGAGTCCTTCGACGCTGATCTGCCGCACGTCGCTGACCGAAAGATAGGTGTGCAGCGCTTCTTCGATGACGATCGGCCTGTTGGAGGTGTTTCGAACCCGGAACTCCATCCCAAGCTCCGCGCCGACTCGGATGCGATACTCGACTTCGAAGTCGTTGTCCCATTGCCGTCGTGTTGCCGCACTGGACGCGAGTCGCAGGCCGATCTCGACTGAGCCGGCACTCGTCTCCTGTGCGGAGATGAATTCCCACTCCATCAATCGCGCGAAACCGTGTGGCGGGGTGCGCTTTCCGTCCTGCCCTGTGCCGAACCAAGGAAAGCAAATTGGCACGCCGCCCCGGATCGGCTTGCCGGACTCGAACCAGCTCTTGCCGCTCATGAAAAGAAACGGCTTCTGGCCACGCGGCTGGAAATGCGTCACGTGCGCTCCGTGCAGGTAGATTTCGGCGTCCGCTTGTTTTGTGCGGATCAACAGGCGTTGCAATCCGCCGCGTCCCGCTTCGAGTCGAACACTGTCCGGCAGTTTGTGCATGGGTGAATGCTATGGATTGTCGCTCGCGACACAATGCGAATTGGATGGGCCATGACGGATTCGCTCCCGCCGACCGGGGAAGGAAAAACAAAACGGGCGCCTCGCGCTGGAATCGCCCGGCGCCCGTGAATGGGTCGGCGGTGAGTTAGCCTCCCTTTTCCGTCTTCTCACCCGCAGCCTTCCAGCCGGAGATCCCGGCGGAGAGATGCTTCACGTTAGTGTAACCGAGTTCTTTCGCAGCCTTGGCCGCTTTCTGATAGGCCTTGCACTTCGGGCCACCGCAGTAGGCGACCACGAGCGCGTCCTTTTCCTTGGGCAGGACGCTCGCCAGTTTGTCCTTCACCTCGGGATAATAGACCGCGCCCGGGATGTGCCCTTCCTTCCAGGACTCTTCACCGTTAACGTCAATAACCACGACCTTCTTGGCTTCGATGGCCGCTTTGAGGTCGGCGATGGTGATGTCGGGGAACTCGGCCGCGTATGCGCCGGCGGCGATGGCAAGAGTTGTTGCGAATGCGATCAGTTTTTTCAAGAGTGCTCCTTCGTTAGGTTGTTGTTTTGCTCCAATGCCTCTTCGGCGAGGCATCCTTTAGCATAGAAACAGAAATCGCTCAAATCGTTCAGTCTTTTTTGGGAACGCAAAGCATTTTGTCGAGAAACTCGATCGTCCGTGTGTCGGTTTCCACCGAGGAAATCCCGTGGCCGCACCCGGGAATAATCTCCAACTCGACCGTTGCCCCGAGGTTCTTCAGGGTACGATGCAGCGTCTCCGCCTCCGCCTCGGGAACAACATCATCCCGGTCACCATGAACGATCCGCAAAGGCATGCTGCGCGAGCTGACGAAGTGCATCGGGCTCGCATCTCTCGCCATCGCGGCCAGATCCTCGGTGCGAGAACCAAACCGCGCCTTCAGTTTCGCCAGCTTCGGTCTCAGCTTGGCGAGTTCCTCCGTACCGAACGCCTTGTTCGCCTTTCGGTTGTCGCCGAACTCGAACGTGGGCGGGTTGTTCGGGTCATACTTGTCGAGCAGCCGGCCCAGCGCCAGCGGGCTGAACGCCACCATCGCGAGCCCGTGCCTCTGCATCACCTTGTCCACGCGTCCCCCTTCGCGCACCATCTGATCGTCGAGCGCGTGGGCCCAGCTCTGGAGCACGTGAGGCTGAATGATGGGAAGGAACCGCTTGAAGTGGTCGGCGAAATAGGCCGAGAAACCTTTGCACCGGACTTTGCCTTCTTTCACCAACGCATCCATCGTCTGGACGGCGGCCGGCAGGTACTTGTCGTTGGGACCGAAATCGCCGTGGTGGAAGCAATAATGTCGAGGTAATCGCGCTTGAGATTGATGAGAGATTGCTCGCACTGATGCCGAATGTGAGCGGGCTCGTACGCATGTTCCGCTGTACCGGGATGGTGACCCACCTTTGAGGCGACAATGAACTTCGTCGAGTCGAGACCGAGTCGTTGGAAGACCCGCGCCAGCATCCGCTCCGCGCGACCGTTGCCGTACACGTCGGCGTTGTCGAAGTGGTTGACGCCGGCATCAATGCCCACCTTGATCGCCTCGGTGATTTCGTCCTCGTTGACCTCCGCCCAGCCGTTCGGGATGCCGTTGACCCAGTTCAACTCGCCCATGGTCCAGCAGCCGAAGCTGATCTCGGAGATCGAGAGGTTCGCTTTGCCTAGTTTGCGGTAGTTCATCGAGGGTTCGATGGTGTGGATTCTCAGGCGAAAGATCAAGGTGATCCACAGTGATTGGCCGGGATGCTTGCAAGGCGTTCATTTCCGTTGAATGATGCGGCGCGATGGGCGATGGCCAGAACACTCCAACTCCTCCGATCACAAAGGAACTTCTTCGCGAGCTCGGCGGTTGGCGCGTGGACAAGGAAGGACGCGCTCTTGCCGAGTCGGGCAGGGTGTCGAGCATTCAGTTCACGCCGCCGATCCTCGAAGGGGAAGTGCGCAGCAGTGGCGGAACGACCGTCCGGGCGCGGTTGAAGTTCGGCACGGGACGATTCGAGGTGGATAACCTCTGCAGTTGCCGACAGGCGCGAGAGCAGGGGATGATGTGCGCGCATGTCGTGGCACTCGTCTATGCGTACCTCAACAAGGACACGCCGCCCACTCCCGAACAAGGTGGGAAGCAATCTCCGATGGGCGACCTTCCGAAATCACAGCCAGGCCCCGGGCTCAAACGAGTCGCTCGCGAAGATGCACTGCCCGGCAGTCAATCGCTGGAACTGGCAGTGTTGCTCCCGCTGGAGTTGGCGAAGTCGTGGAAGAGCGGTGAGATGCGGATCATTCTCGAGGGTGGCATTCAGGGAGGGCCGCTCCGACCGCTCGCCACGGTGCCGATTCAACCCGACGCGCCTTACGTCGTCAGTGACGCGGACGAACGATTGCTCGCCGCCGTGGAATCGTGCAACGGCGGCCGCGTTCCCGCCATGTGGATTCTTTCGGCCAAAGACTTCGACACCTTCTTCACCGCGCTTGCAGGACACCCGCGCGTCATGCTGGGCAAGCGAAGCATCGTTGCGGTGCGCAGTCCTCAGCATCGCCCGAAGGTGTTCCTCGATCTGCAACCGAACGGCGAATTGAAGATGCGCCTGGCCGAAACCCACGCGCGCAAGGGTGAAGCGCTGGGCGCGTGGAGCTTCGATGGCGCCGTCCTGGAGCGGACGTGTCCGCTGCCGGCCGCGTATCAGGTGCTGGCACAAGGCGAAATGACGCTCTCGCGGACGGAGTTGGCGCGGTTCTACGAACAGGAGTTGCCGGCTCTCGAACGTCAGGCCGAGGTAATCTGCAACGATGCGTTTGAGCGACTCGACTTCTCGGTTTCGTCGCCGCGCATTCGAGCCACGCTGGACGGGGTGCTGACCGGGATGAGCGTGAAACTGGAGGCGATCCATGGCCAGAACTCGTTTGCGCTTCAAGGATCACCGAAGCCCGGCAGCGACGCGAAGCGCGACTGGATTGCCGATCCAAAGAATCCATTCCGCTTTGTGACGCGTGACACAAAATCGGAGGACCGTGCGCGCAGTGAAGTCATCGCCGCCGGGTTCGAACCGAATCAACGGTGGCCTGAACTCTACACGTTGAATTCGGAGAACCGAGCCGGCTTTTTCCTCGCCAACATTTTGCCCCGGTGGCGCGAGAAGTGGGACATCGTCTTCGGTGACCGCATCCACGCCTTCCTCGGCAAATGCGAGATTATCGAGCCCGAGGTGGCAATCCGATCGTCAGGCAATGACTGGTTGTCGCTGGATGTGTCATTCAAGAATGACCGGGGCGCGGCGGCATTGACGACGGCAGCCGTGCAGCAACTCTTGCAGAAGGGTGTGTCGCATCAAAAGCTCGCGAGCGGCCGCATCGCGCTCGTGCCGACGGAATCGGTGCAAGAGTTTCAGGATGTCATCTTCGATTGCCAGGCGGAGCAAACCGAGGCGGGAATGAAAATCAGCCGTCGGTTCGGGTCGTACCTGAGCGAGGCGTTGCAGGAAAGTCGGTGGAAGATCGCGCCGCGCTCAAACTGGCAGCCGCCGGCACGCGTTACCGAGATGCAGGAAGTGAAGTTACCGGCTGGGTTGGGGGAGTTGTTGCGGTCGTACCAGCGCACGGGTGTCAACTGGCTTCATCATCTCGCCGAGAATGGCATGGCCGGTATCCTCGCCGACGAGATGGGCTTGGGCAAAACAGTCCAGGCGCTGGCGTATCTCGTGGCACGACCCCGGCAGAATCCCTCGCTGATCATCTGTCCGACGAGCCTTGTGATGAATTGGCAGGCCGAGTCGGCGCGGTTCACTCCCTCGCTCAAGACGCTAGTCCTGCACGGGCCAAAGCGGCAGTCGCTGTTCCCCGAGATCGCCCGACACGATCTGGTGATCACATCGTATGCGCTCCTGCGGCGTGATATTGAGAGCTACGCAAAACGGGAGTTTGACACGGTCATCCTCGACGAAGCGCAGCACATCAAGAATCGCTTCAGCCAGAACGCGCAGGCCGCCAAATCACTGCGGGCCGAGCGGCGCTTTGTGCTCACCGGCACGCCGATGGAGAATTCGCTCTATGACCTCTGGTCGGTCTTCGATTTTCTCATGCCCGGCTACCTCGGGCCCGCGGCCGAGTTCAAGGAACGCTACGAAACGCCGATCGCGAAGTTGGGCGACGAATCGGCGTTGCGACGGCTGCGACAGCGGCTGCGACCATTCGTGTTGCGACGCACCAAGGCCGAGGTCGCCCGCGATCTGCCCGCGAAAATCGAGCAGGTGTCGCTCTGCGAGATGAGCGAAGAACAGAAGTCGGTCTATCACGCGATCCTGGAACAGGGACGACGCGAGGTGTTTGAGCATGCCGGGAAGGGCGGCGAGGCGCAGCAGCGGATGGCGGTGCTTACGACGCTGACGCGGCTGCGGCAGGCGTGTTGTCATCTCGATCTGTTGCCGCGTGTGGACGAGAAGCGCTGGACAGAACCGTCCGCCAAGCTTGCGATGTGCATGGAATTGATCGAGGAAGCGATAAGCGGGAATCATCGCGTGTTGGTGTTCAGTCAATTTGTGAAACTGCTGCGGCTGGTCCAAACCGCGCTCGGCCAACAGGAAATCTCGTACTGTTACCTTGATGGCTCCACGGTGGATCGCGCGGCTGAAGTGAAACGCTTTCAGGAATCAGCAAACATCCCGGTGTTCCTCGTCAGTCTCAAGGCAGGCGGCACGGGCCTGAATCTCACCGGCGCCGACACGGTCATCCACTTCGATCCGTGGTGGAATCCCGCCGTGGAAGACCAGGCCACCGCGCGGGCGCACCGCATCGGTCAGGCGAACATTGTCACCTCGTACAAGTTGATCGCACAGGGTTCGGTCGAGGAGAAGATCGTGCGCTTGCAGGAGAAAAAGAAAGAGCTGATCGCGAGCGCCCTGACGAGCGACGAAGCCTTCGCGCAAAACCTGACGTGGGAAGAATTGCAGGGACTGTTGGAGTAGAGCAGGACAAGCATTCCCGGTGATTCGTCGCAGGGATTTCCACTTGCCCGACTTGCGTCACAGGGCTACGTTTCCAAGGGTGCGAGTGCGACAGATTCATCAGCGCGGAGCAAGCGGCAATGAACAGATCGTTTCAGTTGGAAGCATTCAAGAAGGTGTTTCTGGACGTTGTTGTGTTCCAAGAGTCGGAACTACCCGGCGGCGGGAGGAAATACTCCGGCAAGTCTCCGTTGATCCAGGTGCAACTGGAAGAGGACAGCGACGAATGTTTCACTCGTGCAACGATGCTGTTTCCGTTCTTCCTGAAGAATGAGGAGTCGAACCGCAAGATCACATCCCACGTCTTTCATTTTCTCGACCTGTGCCTGCCGGTG
>CAZOTB010000014.1:43538-58484 GCA_964582645.1 uncultured Verrucomicrobiota bacterium
ATGGATGCAATCGGCCGCCAAGCTCTTCAAGAACACGGACGAAGGCTTGTATGAGACCGAACACGACGGCATTGCGATCAGCCTTGCGCGATTGAAGCCCGAGCCGATGTTCCTCCTCACGGCCGAACGAAAACAAAGTCTTCGGCGGTCTCAAGCCGCAGCTACGCCTCCGCCGTGACTGCTTCTCTCTCCGGCGGAAGGTGCGACAGCGGCACTTTTGGGTTGATCTCGGTGAAGTAGCGCATGGACCATTCGTTGAGGAAGAGCACCACGGGATTCTGGTCGGTGTCGAGCGCGAGCTTGGCGCCGGTGGGGAGTTGAACCTGACCCCCATCCTCGCTCTTCAATTCTCTCGGCAGCCAACGGATCACAGTCCACGGGACGGCTTCGAGGCGCGACTCGGCGCCGTACTCGCTCTGTAACCGGTATTGCACCACCTCAAATTGCAGCGGACCGACCGCGGCCAGCAGCGGGACGTTGGCGGTGGCGTCCTTGAGGCGCAGCAGTTGGATCACGCCCTCCTGTAGAAGCTGATCGAGACCCTTGCGGAATTGTTTGTATTTCGCGGTGCTCGGGTTGTGCAGGTAGGAAAAACTCTCGGGCGGGAAACGCGGGATCTCGCGATAGACGATCGTCGGGTCGGTGGTAAGCGTGTCGCCGATGCCGAAATCGGAGTGGCCGACCAGGCCGATGATGTCGCCCGGGAACGCTTCGTCCACGGTCTCGCGTTCGTTGGCAAAGAGTTTGTGCGAACTCGATAGCCGCACCTTTTTGCCCGTGCGCGAATGGATGGCCACCATGTCGCGCTCGAACCTGCCCGAACAAATCCGCAGAAATGCGATGCGGTCGCGATGCTTCGGGTCCATGTTCGCCTGAATCTTGAAGATGAATCCCGAGAACTCGGGATGGTGCGGCTCGATGGTCCGACCGTTGACGTGATGGGCGCGGGGTGGGGTGGAGTGTTCGAGAAAACCATCGAGCAGGAGCTGCACGCCGAAGTTGTTCAAGGCGCTACCGAAAAACACGGGCGTTGTCTTGCCCGCGAGCACGGCTTCCATGTCGTACCTCTCCCCCGCGTGTTCGAGCATGGCGAGTTCCTCGGTGACCTTGTGGAACGTGGCGTCGTCGAGGCGCTCGCGGATGACGGGATCGGAGAGGTTGCCGATCTTCACGGGCGAACGATAGGCACCGCCCGCGGTACGTTCGAACAGATGAACCTGGCGCGTGAGGCGATCATACACGCCTTTGAAACCGCTGCCCGCCCCGATGGGCCAGACGACCGGGAACGCACCGATCTGGAGCACCCGCTCGAGTTCGTCGAGCAGTGAAAGCGGTTCGAGGATCGGCCGATCGCACTTGTTCATGAAGGTGAAGATCGGCACGCCGCGTTGGTGGCAGACCTCGAAGAGCTTGCGCGTCTGGGTCTCGATGCCCTTGCCGGCGTCAATGATCATCACCGCGGCGTCCACGGCGGTCAGGACGCGATACGTGTCTTCGGAGAAATCCTTGTGGCCGGGCGTGTCGAGGAGGTTGATCTTGTAGCCGTCGTAATCGAACTGCAGCGCCGTGGAACTGATCGAGATGCCGCGCTTGCGTTCGAGTTCCATCCAGTCGGACGTGGAGGCGCGCTGATGTTTGCGAGCGGTGACGGAGCCGGCGAGCTGGACCGCGCCGCCGTAGAGCAACAGCTTCTCCGTCATCGTCGTCTTGCCCGCGTCGGGGTGCGAGATGATGGCGAACGTGCGTCGTTTGGCGATTTCGTCGGCGATGCTCACGGAAGGCGGCGAATGTAACAGGTTCCTGGGCTTACGCAACCTGCTGGGGCGTTCACCTCTGAGACACGGAGATACGGAGAAGCCGCGACCGCGGATGCATTGCCACGAAGAACACCGAAAGGACACAGCGCGGCAGAGCCGCAACCAAATCCGAAATCCGAATCTCGAACGAGCAAATCTTGCCGGCAAAACAAGAAGCTGCCAGATAGTAGTACGAAGTGTAGGAATACTTTGTCGAGTTCATGTGTCTCTTGTGGCCAACAAGCCTTCGCAGGCTGACAAAACTTTGGAACGGTTTACACCAACGGGGGAAGGTGATAGGGTGTGCTCATGAAGTTCACAGACCTGATCATCGTGGACCCGGACATCCTCGGCGGCACGCCTGTGTTCAAGGGCACGCGCGTGCCGGTCAAGTCCCTCTTCGAGTACCTCGAGAATAATTACACGCTGGAGGAGTTCCTGGAGTGCTTTCCGTCGGTAACGCGCGAGATGGCCTGCCGGGTTCTGGAATGTTCTGAGGTCGCGTTGCTCACGCCTGCCTCGGCATGAGAATCCTGCTGGATGAATGCGTCCCCTGGCCGATCCACAAGCTGCTTGTCGGTCACGAATGCGTGACGGTGCCGCGGCGCGGGTGGGGCGGAATCAAGAATGGGGAGTTGCTCCGCCTCGCCGAACCGGAGTTTGACCTGTTCCTCACCGCCGACCAGAACATCCGCTACCAAGCAGAACCTCGCTGGTCGCCGCATCGCGATTCTCGAACTTTCCACGAACGACATTCGTCGCATTCGACGTTCAGAGGAACTGATCCTCTCCAGCGTGAAGGCGATTCACCCCGGTGAGTTGGTGCGCCTGGACATAGCGTGATCATCTTCCGGGCGGTGTTCGGGGGCGAACCTAAATCCGAAGCACGAAATCCGAAATCCGAAACAAGCACGAAATTCGGATTCTCAAATTTCCCAAGCGAAGCTCCGAAGGCTTTCGGGATTTGGAGGTTTCCGATTCCTCGTAGTCTTGAGTAGGTAATAGGCCAAGCTCCGTAGGAGCGAGATGTTTATAGAAGTCAGCGATTGCATCTGCATCAAGCCCCGTCACGGGCGGCCTGTGTCTGCGGAGGATTTTGCCATGCCGCTCCTGACGGAGCTTGTAGCAGCGGTGGATCGCATGACTATAGACAGGCCGCCCCTGACGCGGCTGGGCAGTCCGCGATTACCACGCACCCGACCCCGGCGAGGAGCCGGTTTTCCATTTCGGTGATTCGGATTGGTTTCGGATTTCGATATTCGGATTTCTGTTTTTCTTCTAGGCAACCTGTCCAGCCGCAAAGCCGGAGGCCCACGCCCATTGGAAGTTGTAACCCCCCAGCCAGCCGGTCACGTCCACGACTTCGCCGATGAAATACAGGCCGGGGACGCGACGCGACTCCATCGTCTTTGATGACAACTCGTCCGTGTCCACGCCGCCGAGCGTGACCTCGGCCTTGGCGTATCCTTCGGTGCCGCTCGGGAGAATTTCCCAGTGGTGCAGGCGATGAGCAATGGCTTGTAGTTCCTCGGACGAGAAACGGTTCATCGGACGCGACGGGGCGAAGCGTTCACACCATGTCTGCACGAAACGACACGGGAGGTGCTGACTCAAGACGTTGCTCAACTCCATCGCGCTCTGACGTTGCGTGTTCAGGATTTCGAGCGCATGCCGGTCAGGCAGGAGATTGAACTCGATCGGCTCGCGGTCGCCGCAGTAGTTGGAGATTTGCAGAATGGCGGGCCCGCTCAGGCCGCGATGCGTGAACAGGATGTTCTCGCGGAAACGCACGCCGTTGCAACTGACAACCGTATCCACGGAGACTCCACTAAGTTCATCAAATGCGGGATTCAGGGTCAACGGCACCAGCCCGGACGCGCCTCAGTGATTTTCAAACCGAACTGCTGCGCGATCCGACAGCCGAAGCCCGACGCGCCGAGTTTCGGAAGGGAGAGTCCGCCGGTGGCGATGACGAGCGAATCGCACTCGAAGTGGCCCTGTTTGGTCTGGAGTTGAAAGCAGACACTCTTGCGAACCTCCGCGACGCGACACTGCAGCCGGAGTTCCACGCGCGCGGCGGCGCATTCCGCGTGCAGCATCTCGACGATCTCACGCGAACTGCGGTCGCAGAAAAGCTGGCCCAGTTTCTTTTCGTGGTAGCGGATGCCGTGTCTCTCCACGAGCGCGATGAAGTCGGCGGGCGTGTACCGGGCGAGGGCGGATTTGCAGAAGTGTGGGTTGGCGGAGAGAAAGTTGTCGGGGGCCGCGTTGACGTTGGTGAAATTGCAGCGGCCACCGCCCGAGATCAGAATCTTATTTCCGAGCCGTTCCGTGTGTTCGATCACCAACACCGAGCGTCCGCGATTCCCGGCTTCGATGGCGCACAGCAACCCGGCCGCGCCGCCGCCAATGATGATGACGTCTTTCTTCATTCGGCAGCAAAGAGGATTCCCACGGATGGCAAAGCAATACCACGGATGGAAGGTTCGTAGTAGAGCGCTTCAGCGCGGGCTTGCAACCTGGCAAACGATCCACGACCGCGCCGAAGCGCTCGACTACGAACGACCAGCGCTGCGCGCTACCACCTACGCGGCGACGACCTCTTTGGTGGCGTTGCCGGCTCGTTTGCGGGCGGTAGCGTTGAGAAGCTTCTTGCGGAGACGAAGTGACTTCGGCGTGGCTTCGAGGTATTCGTCGGGGGCGAGATACTCGAGCGAACGCTCGAGACTCATTTTGAGCGCCCTCGCGAGTTGGATTCCCTTGCCTTCCCCCTGCGAACGCATATTGGTGAGCCGTTTCGTGGCGCAGGGATTGACCACGATATCCTCGTCGCGCGGATTTTCGCCGACGATCATGCCTTCATACACGGCATCGCCCGGCTCGATGAAGAGAATGCCGCGCTCCTGAATGTTGTTCAGCGCATACGCAGTGGCCACGCCCTGTTCCATCGCCACCAACACCCCCGTGTGTCGCGTCGTGATCTCGCCCTGGAACGGCGCGTATTCGCGGAACAGGTGGCTCATGAACCCCTCGCCGCTGGTCAGGTTCACCAGTTCGGTTTCGAGCCCGATGATGCCGCGCGTGGGAATCACGGCTTCGAGGCTGACCTGGGTGCCGTGATGGTGCATGTTCTTGATCTCGGCCTTGCGGCTCGCGAGATTCTGCATGATGTCGCCGAGCTTGTCGTTGGGCAGCTCGATGAACAAGTCCTCAATCGGCTCCAGGAGTTTGCCATCCTGCTTCTTGTAGATCACTTCGGGGCGCGACACCAGCACCTCGAAGCCTTCCCGGCGCATCTGCTCCACGAGAACCGCGATCTGCATTTCACCGCGGCAATTGACGTTGAACACACTGGCGGAACTGGTTTCCTCGACCTCGAGGCTGACGTTGGTGCGGCATTCGCGAAACAACCGCTCCCGGAGGTTGCGTGCGGTGACGAGCTTGCCTTCGCGACCCGCGAGCGGACCGTCGTTGACGCAGAACTGCATCTTGATCGTGGGCGGATCAATTTCGACGAACGGGATCGGCTGCCGCTCCTCGTTGTCGGTGATCGTCTCGCCAATCGCGATCTCCTCGAACCCGGTGATGCCGACGATGTTGCCGGCTTCGGCTTCCTCGATTCGCATCTGGTTGAGTCCGCTGAAATTGAACAGCATGGAAATTTTCTGTCGCTCGCGACGCCCGTCCTTGTGGATGCAGACCACCGAATCGCCGACCTTCACGCGTCCACCAATGATGCGTCCGTAGGCGATTCGGCCGAGATGGTCATCGTAGCCGAGGTTTGAGACGAGGAACTGAAACGGCGCCGTCAAGTCGGCCGATGGCGGCGGGATGCGCTGGACGATGGTCTCGAATAACGGACGCATGTCTCCGCTGACCTCGTCGAGCTTGCGTTTGGCATAGCCGTCGCGCGCAGAGACGTAGAGAAACGGCGCGTCGAACTGCTCGGGCGTGGCGTTCAGTTCCATCAACAGTTCGAGCACCTTGTCATGGACGCGCATCGGGTCGGCGTGCTCGCGGTCAATCTTGTTCACGACCACAATGGGACGGATGCCATGCGAGAGCGCCTTTTTGAGAACGAACTTTGTCTGTGCCTGTGGTCCTTCGAGCGCGTCCACCACGAGCAGGCAGCCGTCCACCATTTTCATGATGCGTTCGACTTCGCCGCCGAAGTCAGCGTGGCCGGGCGTGTCCACGACATTGATCGTGACCGGCACACCGGGGGTGCCGCGTTCCTCGCTGCCGAGGTGGATGACGCCGTTCCAGACGAGCTGACAGTTTTTGGCCTTGATGGTGATGCCCTTCTCCTTTTCAAGGTCCATCGAGTCCATCACACGCTCCCCGACCTGCTGGTTGGCACGGAACGTCCCCGCCTGGGTCAACAGCTTGTCCACGAGCGTGGTTTTGCCGTGATCCACGTGAGCAATGATGGCGATATTGCGAATATTGGGCATAGTCCCGAAAAGTGAGCCGCGCAATGTAGCGGAAGGTGCCGGAAACACAAGCGCGAAGGTGGGCACCTCAAGGTTTCGTCCGGAAGCTGTATAGATGCGCATCGCGGAACTTGAACGCGAGCCGGAGGGTGCGGCCGGTAAGTTCACGCGCGGACCTGTCGTTCTTCCAGATGACCCGGTCGGCGGCGTTCTCGACCGAGGCCGTGTTGCCTGTAAATGGAAGACTATCATCCCACGAGAAACCGGACAGCGGCTCGTTCTGCTCGTCGCGCACCTCTACGCGAAGCTGGCCGGAGCAGAAGCCGGGATGGGACGTGAGATCGCGCCTGGGATCCACGTTCACCTGCAGTTCGCCACCGGGCCAGCGCATAGGCTTTGTCACTACGACTGCCTCTCGCTCGGCGGCGTGCAACGATGCGAAGCCGTCAATGCGCAACAGCGCCAACCCGATCGCGCCGTGGTTGGACGGATACGGCGCCGCGTGCGCACCGCTGCGACCCGAGTAATAGAACCAGAGTCGGCCCTGGTGCCTGATCGGGGCGTTCGTGGGGAGGTTTGTCCAGGTGTCGTCCCAGCGACGTTCGCCCGAGGAAGGCGAGAGAAACGCCGGGCGCTTGGGCGCGCGTTTCCATTTCCAGCCGCCGTCGTGACTCCAGATCAACTCGGTGTCGAGCCGGTCAGGTGACATGTGCATGCGCTCGAGTCCGCCGAGCGTGATCCCTTCGTACGGGAAGACCGAGGCGGAGTAGTATTCCATGTTGACCGGGTCTTCCGGATCGCGTTCGAGCACGAGCCTGGGCTTGCTCCAGTGGATCAAATCCTTGCTCTCCGTGCGCCAGACGCTTCGTCCGTTCGGCACCATGCCGCGCTGCAAATCCGCCGTGCGGCCATGGACGACATCCTTGCCGTCCAGTTTGGTGGACACGGCGTTGAAGCGGTCAATCCACTGCGGCAACACCAGCCCCGGCGAGCGGTCCCAATGGATGCCGTCCTTCGAGCGCGCTGCGTAGATGCCCCAGTCGCGTTTGCCCCAATCGTGCGTGGCCGCCTCCCAGTACAACGCCTTCAGCGGCCACTCGGAATCGTCGGGGTCGTCAATCACGGTCAGATTGTCAAGATATCGCGGCGGCGGCGAATCGAGGACGATGTTGTTGTCCTTGTTCCCGTCGAATTCGCACACGCCGAGCCGCGGTTTTTCCCATGCCACACCATCGGCGCTTTCCGCATAGGCTACGCGCGGTTTGTGCTCGCCGCACGTCCAGCACGTGTACCCCATCCGCAATGTTCCACGCCAATGAAGCACAGTGCCGTACAGGCAAGGACACCAGCGTTCCCACGGATGCTCGGCACGGAGGACGGGGTCGGGGAATTTCCGTGGTTGATGCCAGCGCAGGCCGAGTTCGCATTGATGCTCCATCAACGGCACGGGCATCGGTTGAGATTCGCCGTAGTCCCACATGTAACAGCCGAGAAGGTTGTCGCGAACGGTCTGCGTTGTCATGAGTGCGTGATGCTGAACAGCTTGTCCCGGTACGTCAACGTGATCTCCAGCCGGCAGGTGCCGCGCGGCGCGGGGCCGTCCCACGTTACCTTGCGATACACGGTCTGACGGCGTTCCTCGCCCGGCATCCCGCGCGCCTTCGGTTTTCCCGACTCATCGAACGCGACCACCTGCGGATCGCCGTCGGCGTTGAGCCACAATCCATCGTCGGTAAGTTCCAGCGGGAAGATGGTGACCACGCCCTCGCCCGTGGCGTAAGCGAAGCGGTCGCGAGGCAGGGCGGCCAGGCCGAGATAGACGGGAGCGATGTGAGAGCCGCGTCGCCCGGGGCTGAATTCATATTGTGCGGGCCACGATTGGTACATGCGTGGACAGCCGAAATAGTGAATCCACAGCTCATCGCCGACTTCCTGCCAGCCGGCGGAGTTGGTGACGAGGAGGTTCTCGTCCCACATGCCTTTGGCGCCGGTCGCGACCAGCGGAGCACGAGGATGAACACGCCGGAAATTCCGGCCGTCGCTGCTCACGGCCAGCCGCAGGTCACCGTGGGTCGGGTTCTTGCTGAAACGGTCGGATTCGAGGAGCATCAGGTACTGCGCGCCGACTTTGCGCACGACGGCGAAATGGAGTTCCTCTTCCACTCCGGGAATGGGCGACAGGATCACCGGGCTGGCGGCGTTTTCCACCTTGCGGACATCCGTGCCGTGAACCAGACCAAGGTTGCGCACGCCTGGCGGCCCCCAGCCGTCGGGACGCGGAACGAAGATTTGCGCGTAACCCTTCCACCGAAACGCGGGATCGGGATCGTCAGGATCGTGCAGCAGTTGGTAGATGTCCATGAACGGCCGCCGCGTTCGGGGCGAATTGGGTGATGAGAAAGCCGTGTGTGTAGTCGTAGAACCACATGTGCGGGGTCTGTCGTCGCCACTGCTCCATGATTTGTATTCCTCATGACCACAGGTTCTACGAGATTTGCGTCGTCAACAGCGGCCAAGCCACCCATCAGACAGAATACTTCGAGTTGCCCGCGCGCCAGCGAATCGTGGCGGTCATCCCGCCGCGCAAGTTGCATGCGTTCAGCGACGGGCCGGGATGTCGCCTGATCATTTCACGCGCGTGTTCAAGGAGGCTACCGGCTGGTCGCCCTCTGAGTACTTCCAGATGCGCCGGGTGCATCACGCCTGTAACATGTTGTTGAATGCCGAGACCAACATCAGCGAGGTCGCCTACCGGCTCGGGTACGCCGACGCCGCCCACCTGAGTCGCGTCCTCAAGCGCTTCCGCGGCATCTCCCCGCGCGAGTACCGGAAGTCCTTTGTCAGTTGACGCTTGAAAACCGCCCCATGGGCCGGCTATCTCTCGCACGACCCATGGGCGAAGTTCTTCAGTTTTCAAGTGCCACGCGCAGTGGCGATTGGTGGAAGGATTCCATCATCAGCGGCGATTGCCTGGCAGTGATGAAGGCGATGCCCGCCGAGTGTGTGCATCTCGCCATCACTTCGCCGCCGTACAACGTCGGCCTCGCGTACGACGGTCACGACGACAGCAAGTCGTACGACGAATACCTCGCGTGGCTGCTGCCGATCTGGAAAGAACTGCTGCGTGTGCTCGCGCCGGGGGGGCGGTTCGCGCTCAACATCGCGCCGACGAGCATCAAGGATTTCCGCCCCATCCACTATGACATGGCGGCGCAACTGCGCGGGCTGGGTATGATCATGCGCACCGAGATCCTTTGGTACAAACAGACCATGCGCCGTCGCACCGCCTGGGGATCGTTCCGCAGTCCGAGCAACCCGCACATCATCCCGAGCTGGGAATACGTGCTCGTCTTCTCCAAAGGCTCGTGGTTTCTCGAAGGCGACAAGACGACCAAGGACATCACCAGCGAAGAGTTCATCAAGTTCTCCGACGGGTTCTGGGAGATTCATCCTGAGACGATGGGCCGGCAGCCGTTTCTGAAGAGTCTGTATTCGCCGCGTCGAGGCGGACGCGACCGACATGACGTAAAGGCGAAGCAGATCACGCAGAGGAAAGAAGGACATCCCGCGCCTTTCCCGGAGGAGTTAATCTACCGGCTCATCAAGTTTTACAGTTGGAAGGGCAACGTCGTGCTCGATCCGTTCGGCGGCACCGGCACAGTGGCCGCGGTTGCAAAACGCACCCACCGGCATTTCGTCCACATTGACCTTTCGCAGAAGTACTGCGAGGTGACGGCGGAGCGGTTGGCCGCGCAGGAGAAACAGTTGCATTTGGAGGAGGCTCTGCGGAAATGAAATACCGCCGATTTGGACGAACCAACCTGCAGATGCCGGTCATCTCCTGCGGCGGGATGCGTTATCAGCAGTCGTGGAGCGAGGTGGATTGGAAGGACGTTCCCGCGGCCAGTCAGGCCAACCTGGAGGCGACGATCCATCGCGCGATCGAACTCGGGATCAATCACATCGAGACCGCGCGCGGGTATGGATCGTCGGAGATGCAACTCGGGCGTGTGTTGCCGAAGTTGCCGCGACAGAGAATTCTCGTCCAGACCAAGATCGCGCCGATGGCGACGCAGAGGGAGTTCTTCGACACGTTCGAGAAGTCCATGAAGAACCTGCGGCTGGAGTACGTGGACCTGCTCTCACTGCACGGAATCAACAACGACGAGTTCTGCGACTTCGCGCTCCGCAAGGGCGGGTGTCTCGAAGCGGCGCGCCACATTCAGAAACAAGGCCGCTGCCGGTTCATCGGATTTTCGACCCACGCTTCGCCGCGGATTATCCGGCAGGTGATCGAGACCGACGCGTTCGATTACATCAACATCCACTGGTATTTCGTCAACGATCTGAACTGGGGTTGCATCGAGGCGGCCGCGGCGCGCGACATGGGCGTGTTCATCATCAGCCCGAACGACAAGGGCGGCAAACTCTACACGCCGCCAAAGAAGCTGGTCGAACTATGCCGGCCGCTCACGCCGATGCAGTTCAACGATCTCTATTGTCTCGCGCGTCCGCAGGTACACACACTCAGTTGCGGCGCGGCCCGGCCAACAGATTTCGACGAGCACATCCGCGCACTGGAACACTACGATCGCATCGCGGAAACCATCGCGCCCATTGAACAACGGCTGCGCGCCGAGCTCGAACGCGTCCACGGAAAGGACTGGTGCGCGCGCTGGTTCGAAGGACTACCGGAGTACATCCACGTGCCCGGCCAGATCAACGTGATCGAGATCGCCCGGCTCTGGACGTACGCCAAGGCGCTCGACCTGATCGAGTGGGGCAAGTTCCGCTACAACCTCCTCAGCGGCGGCGGCGGGCATTGGTTTCCGGGCGAACATTGCGGCAAGCTCGACCAACACGATCTTGGTGCCGCGTTGCAGGACAGTCCGTTTGCCGCAAAGTTCCCGGCCATCCTGCGCGAGGCCCACGAGTTGTTGTTCGACAAACCGCAGAAGCGGTTGAGTCAGAGCAACTGAGTTATTCGGTATTCGTTATTGGCTCTCCGTGAATCCGGACACGAATAACGAAGAACCAACAACCAATAACCATTCTCCTACCTCGGATTCGTTTCCTTCATCACCGTCGTGTACGGCTCGGCGGGGGGCGGTTTGAGTTGCTGGTAGGCGGACGCGTACCTTGCGACTTCCCCGGGCAACAGCTTGCAGCTTTCCCACGGCTTGAGCATCTGGAACTCCTCGGCGCCGCGTCCCTGCGGCCAGTCGCGGTGGTCGCGGTCGTAGTTGTCCATGGCGAAGTTGATGTACGTCGGCGCGCGCACGACCAGTGAGCCGTTGTTGAATTCAAGGAACGCAGGCTGTTTGACGATGCCGGCGAAGTACACCGACGCCAGCAAGCCCTCGTTCTGCGCCAGCGTCACGGCTTTCGGGTCTTCCTCCCGCGCTTCGTTGGCGAGGGCGACGTTGTTTTCCAGGCCCATCAACAGAAACATCTTGCGGCTGACTTCGAGCGGCTGCGGGCTGAGGTTGATCAGGCAGAATTTCACCCAGCCGACCTTCATGTTGATTTCCTGTTTGTTGCCCCAGACCGATTTCACCACGAGAAATGGATACACGGGGTTCTTCGTCTGCGGGAACGTCTTCCCTTCGCGCACCTGGAATTGCCGGTAACGCAGCTCGTACGGGTTCGGCCAGTTCACATACTCGAACCAGCGATAATACGATGCCAGTTTGCGGTAATCCTCGGCCGCCACGGCCAATTCGCCCCGCTCCAGTTCACCGGGAATGATTTGCGAGAGCCGGGCGTGTTGAAACCAGACAAACCCGATGAACCCGACGACCACCAATACGACGAGCAGGCATAACCTCACCACCAACCGCAGGATCGTGTCGAGGAAACCACTGATGAGCACTCCCCCGGTTTTCTTTCGGCTGCCTGGGGTCTTCGTTTCGGTCACGAAATTATAGCCGCACGAGACGCAGATCACCGCACGCACATCACAGGAGGACTTGCACTTGGGGCATGTTTTGTCCGACTCGGTGATGTCCTCGTAGGTCTGTTTCTCGACGTGTGTCTTGAGTCTGGGCTTCTCGGCCTTGGCGTGCCCGTCGGGCGGCTCGGGGATGATGATTCTCGTGGAGCAAAACGGGCAGGTGGCCTCCTGACCCGAGAGGGAGTCGTCCACGTCGAGCTTGTGCCGGCACTGCGGGCAGGAGAACGGGAAATTCATGGGAACGAAGATGAGAGAGGAGAGTCGAGAGTCGAGAGTTGAGAGGGGCAACGTCTCGCTTCCGGTTCTCGTCTCGTGAATCTCAACCCTCGGCTCTCCTCACGCCGCTTCTTCGATCGGCACCGCGGGCGATTTGTCACTCATGCGCTCAATGCGGGCACCGAGCCCGCGCAACTTGTCGTCAATCCGCTCGTACCCACGGTCAATGTGATAGACGCGGTTGATTTCCGTCTTCCCGCGCGCCACCATCCCGGCAATCGCCAGCGCCGCGCTCGCGCGCAGATCGCTCGCCATCACGGGCGCTCCTTTCAGCATCTTCACGCCCTTGACGATGGCGGTGCATCCTTCCAGCGCGATGTCCGCGCCCATGCGCGCCAGTTCGCTCACGTGCATGAACCGGTCGGGATAAATCTTCTCGGTGATCACGCTGATGCTCGGCGTCACGCTCATCAACACCATCATCTGCGCCTGCAAGTCGGTCGGGAAGCCCGCGTACGGCATCGTGATCACGTCCACCGACTTCAACGCGCCTTCGCGCCGCACCGTGATGTCGCCATTGGCGTGTCGAGCGATCCGCACGCCTGCCTCTTCGAGTTTGTCGAACAACGCCCCGAGATGCGCCGCGCAGGCCCCCTGCAACGTCACCTCCCCGCCCGCCGCCGCCGCCGCGACCGCGAACGTGCCGGCCTCGATCCGGTCGGGGATGACCGTGTGTTCCGCGCCGTGCAATCGCTCAACGCCCTCGATGGTGATTGTCGGACTGCCGGCACCGGTGATTTTCGCGCCCATCTTGTTCAGGAAGTTCGCCAGGTCCATCACCTCGGGCTCGCATGCCGCGCTTTCGATCACCGTCGTGCCCTTGGCGAGCGTCGCGGCCATCATCACGTTGTCGGTGCCGAGAACGGTCGAGCCGAACCGTCCGCCCAGGAACATGTTTGCGCCGCGCAACTCCTTCGTCCAGACGTGCACGTACCCTTCGTCAATGTCCGTGTTGGCGCCCAGCGCGCGCATGCCTTTGAGGTGAATGTCAATCGGTCGCGGCCCGATGACGCAACCGCCCGGCATCGAAACGCGCACATCGAGCAGCCGCGCCAGCATCGGCCCGAGCAGACAGACCGACGCCCGCATCTTCCGCACGAGATCGTACGGCGCGACCGCGGCGACCTTGCGCGCCTGGATTCGCATGGTGCCGTCGGCAAACGAAACGTCCACGCCCAAGTGGTGCAGGATTTCCCCCATGAAACGGGTGTCGCTGAGGTTCGGCACGCGGTGAATGACGCACGGTTCGTCGGTGAGCAACGACGCGGCAAGGATGGGAAGCGAAGCGTTCTTTGATCCGCTGACGTGGACGGTCCCGCGCAACGGCGCGCCGCCCTTCAGAACGATTTTATCCATGAGTTGTGACGACCAACCGCTCGTGATTCTGAAGGTCTTTCACGACTTTTGCAATCGCATACTGCGCATCGCGGAAAAGTTGCTGCACCGCCTCGCTTTGTCCCGCGCCGATCTCGATGGCAACATGGCCGCCGGGCACAAGGAAGGGCGGCGCTTCCGCGATAATGCGACGGATGACGGCGAGGCCATCATCGCCGGCAAACAACGCCTCGCGTGGTTCGTGGTCGCGAATCTCCCGGGCGAGTTTGTCCGCCTCGGATTCGGGGAGGTACGGCGGATTCGAAACAACCCAATCGAACTTCTTTGCGCCGAGCGCTGCGAATAGGTCGGATTCGACAAACTCGATCCGGTCGGCTAGGCCGTGTGTCGCCGCATTTTGGCGAGCCAGTTCGAGTGCTGGCACCGAACGATCGGTCGCCGTGACTGAGCCAGCGGGGAGGTTCTTTGCGAGCGTCACTGCGATGCATCCGCTGCCGGTGCCGAGATCCAGAATGTGCACGCCGCCCACTTTCTTACAGGCAGAAATCACTTCCTCGACCAGCAGTTCTGTCTCGGGGCGCGGTATGAGTGCACGGTTGTCCACCGCGAACTCCAGTCCGTGAAACTCGGTTTTGCCGAGGATGTACTGTAATGGTTCGCCAGCAGCACGGCGCCGCACCATCGCTCGCAATGTTCCCAGTGTTGGTTCGTCCAGAGCGCGCTCGAATTCGAGATAAAGCTGCAGCCGCTTCTTGTTCAGCGCGTGCGCCAGCATCAATTCAATGTTGAGCCGGGGACTCTCGACGCCGCGCTCCTGGAAGAACGCGGTCGTCGCGTTGATCACTTCGAGAACCGTCTTGCCAGGCCGCGTGGACATGGGCCCGGGTTATACTGCCGGCAGGCGTCGAGATTCAACGCCCAACCTGACCGCCAACCGTGATGGGGCGCATCTTCGAGTTGTCGGTTGAAATTGCCCCGGTTGAATGTGCTGAAACAAGCTGAAGTTTGAACTCCGAACGCAACCCTCCTAAAGCTCGCGCTTGGAGTTCAAGCTTCAGCTTGTCGGAGTACCAACAACCAAAGCATGCGCTCACCGTGATGCCTCGTGGGACGTTATGCGTGCTTGAAGATCGGATCGAGGCCCGCGGCGAGC
>CAZOTB010000015.1:0-58278 GCA_964582645.1 uncultured Verrucomicrobiota bacterium
GAAGTGGGGTGTGAATGAGAGCGCACGGTCTGAGCGTCCGAGAACTTGTGAAATATCCGGGTTAGGGTCTCGGTGCAGGTGGCGGACAGCCGCGAACCCGAAAAGAAATTGAGACCTGCGGGATGGCACCGCACGCTTTCGTCAACCCGCAGATGCACCCGGACGAGAAGGGCGCAGCTTCGAGTTGTCGGTTGGATGTGCTGAAACAAGCTGAAGCTTGAACTCCGAACGCAACCCTCATGAAGCTCGCGCGTGGAGTTCAAGCTTGAGCTTGTGGGAGTGCCAACAACATACCCGGTGACTGGCGACCTGCAATTTGGATCGCAGGTTCAATCTCGAATCACGACTTCCCGCCCGGTCGCGCTCGATTTGTACACCGCATCCAGCATCTTCATCAGCATCCATGCCTGCTCGGCGGAGTTGATCGGCTTCCGTCCTTTGCGGATGGCGTCGAGGAAGTTGCCCTGCTGCAACTGAAACGCGTCCGTGTTCTTCCACAACACGGGCGTCTCGACCATCGAGCCGTTCTTCTGCGGCTGCACCAGCGTCGGGGGAGCGTAGCGCGCGCCCGCCTTCGTTCCGAACAGTTCCGCGTAGATCCAGCTTTTCTCGCCGACGGAATCGTAGCCGACGCGCGGGTCGGCGGGGGCGTTGAGCGCCCAGCTCGTCTCCAAGTAGAGGCCAGAGTCATTGGCGAATTTGACCAACGCGAAGCCGGAATCGTCCACGTCGTAATGAATCTTCTTCGGCACAAGCTGGCGAAACTTGGTGAACGTCAATCCGCTCACGCTGACCGGCCGCGGACAACCCATGATGAACCATGCCGTGTCGAGCGCGTGGATGCCGATGTCAATCATCGCGCCGCCGCCGGAGCGTTTTTTGTCCACGAACCATCCGCCCGCGCCGATGGGGATGCCGCGTTGTCGCAGCCAGCCGGCTTTCGCGAAGTACACTTCGCCGAGCACGCCGCGCTGGTGAAGCTCGCGCAGCGCCATCAACTGGCCATCGAACCGGGGCTGACGGCTGAATGCGAACACGAGCTTCTTCTTCGCCGCGATGGAGATGAGTTCCGCCATTTCGCCCGCGTGCATCGTCGGCGGTTTCTCGCAGATCACGCTGCGTCCCGCGAGCAACACGTCGCGCGAGACGGGGTAGTGGAGGAAGTTCGGCCGTCACACGCTGACGGCGTCGATATCGGTCTTGGCGAGCATGTCCTGGTAATGCTCGAAGCCGAGTACGTTCTCCGTCCCCTTGACGAGTCGTTTGAACTCAGCCCGTCGTTCGGCGGACAGATCGGCGATGGCGACCAGTTCGCAGTTCTGGTTGGCCCTGTACCCCTGCGCGTGCATCCGTCCCGGCCAGCCCAGCCCGATGATTCCGATTTTGATTGTCTTTGGCATGGTTTTCTCCGAAAAAGAGGCGGCATTGTAGGACAGCAATCTTGCCTGTCGAGTTGTTTTGCGGTTACTGTCCGGTGCTCAACCACTCATGACCAATTTCTATGTTTCCGTCGTCGGCAACGATTCCTGGTCCGGCACACGTCCCAACACCACGTCCGGCGGCACCGACGGTCCATTCGCAACATTGGAACGGGCCCGGGACGCCATCCGTGCATTGAAACAGCGCAGGGCAACCGTGCATATCCGAGCCGGGACGTACGTCCGCAGTCAGTCGTTCCAACTCACTGAACAGGACAGCGGCACGGCGGACTCGCCGATCGTTTATCGCGCATTCGAAAGTGAACGAGTGCGACTCATCGGCGGCAGGATTCTCCATGGTTTCAAGCCCGTGACCGATGCTGACATCCTCGCTCGGTTGGACGAATCCGCGCGCGGTCACGTGCTCCAATGCGATCTGAAGGCGGTGGGCATGACCGATTTCGGCCAGCTTCGATCGCGAGGCTTCGGTCGGCCCAGCTTGCCGGCACACATGGAGTTGTTCTTCCGTGACCAGCGCATGACTCTCGCTCGCTGGCCGAACGATGGCTTTACGCACATTGCCGCCATCGGCGAATCCGATGCGGAGGGCGACGGCCACGGCGGCCCGTTGGGCAAGCTGGAGAGCGGGTTCTACCATGACGGCGATCGTCCCAAACGCTGGCGCAGCGTCGCGGACGTCTGGGTGCACGGTTACTGGGCATGGGATTGGGCCAACACCTGCGAGCGGATCGCCTCACTCGACACCACCACGCGCCGGATCATGACGCATCCGCCGCACGGCTTGTACGGATTTCGCAAGGGGCAGCGGTTCTATTTTCTGAATGTCCTCGAAGAACTCGACCAGCCAGGCGAGTACTTCGTGGACCGCGATACCGGCCTGCTCTACTTCTGGCCGCCGAGCCCGATCGCGGAAGGCGAGGCGGCGGTCTCGCGGCTCGAATCACCGCTGATCCAGGTCGAGAACGCCAGCCACGTCCTGTTCCGCGGGCTCACACTGGAATATTCGCGCGGTCACGGCGTGGTGATCGAGCGCGGCTCGCACGTGACGCTTGCCGGCTGCACGATTCGCAACGTCGGCAACTACGGCGTGTGGATCAACGGCGGGACCGATCACGTCGTGCGGAGTTGCGACGCGTACAACCTCGGCGATGGCGGCATTCGAGTCGAGGGCGGCGACCGCAAGACGCTCACACCATCGGGCCACGTCGTTCTCAACAGCCATATCCACCACATGGGCCAATGGTCGCGGTGTTATCAGCCTGCGGTGCTTGGCCACGGCGTCGGCATTCGCATCGCGCACAACCTGATTCACGACGGACCGCACGCTGCCCTCCTGCTCACGGGCAACGAGCACCTGGTCGAGTTCAACCACATGCACCACGTCTGTCAGGAGACGGGCGACGTCGGCGTGTTCTACATGGGACGCGATTGGACGCAGCGCGGCAACGTCATTCGCTACAACCTTTTCCACAACACGCAGGGCGTCGGCATGGGTTCGATGGCAGTCTATCTCGACGATTGCGTCAGCGGCGAGATCGTCTTCGGCAACATCTTCTACCGCTGCACGCGCGCCGTGTTGATCGGCGGCGGACGCGATCACGTGGTCGAGAACAACATCTTCATCGAATGCGATCCCGCCGTGGACGTGGACGGGCGCGGCTTGGATCGCACCCGTGTCTGGAGCGAGATGGTGCGAAAGACGATGAAAGAGCGGCTCGATGAAATGAAACCGCACGAGCCGCCGTACCGGGATCGCTACCCGGAGCTTGCGCAACTCGACCGCTACTACCAGGCCGATGCCGGCGTCCCGCCCGAGGGCAACAAAGTGTTGCGCAACATCTGCCAGGGAGGCAAGTGGCTGCAACTCCGCTGGCATGCCCTTGCCGAGCACATCGAGGTGCGCGACAACTCAGTCGGCGACAATCAAGTCGAGGTGGATGTGGCGAAGAAGGTGTTCCGCGTGAAGGAGGTTTCACCCGCGTACAGGTTGGGATTCAAACCAATCCCGGTGGAGAAGATCGGGGTGTACGAAGACGAATATCGCCGCGACCTACCGGCTGCGCGCTCAACGTGATCTCGTGTGGAAGCTCGCGCAAAGACACAAAGGCGCAAAGATTGCCAAGGTAATTGCCGTTCTTTGCGGCTTGGCGTCTTTGCGCGAGGCCACACCCGGTCCCGATTTCCTCAATTCGACGACCTTAGCTCCAGAAACGCCTTCAACTCCGCCGCCAGCTTCTCGCCGAAGCCGGGAACGGCGGCGATTTCCGCGAGGCTGGCTTTCCGCAGCCGGGCTACCGAGCCGAAGTGCTCAAGCAGCTTCTTTTTTCGTTCCTCGCCGATGCCGGGGAACTCGTCGAGCACGCTTTCCTGAATCCGTTTCTTGCGCATTGAGAGATGGAACGTGTTGGCGAACCGGTGGGCCTCGTCGCGGACGCGTTGTATGAGGTGCAGCGCGGGGGAATTGTCCGGTAGCTTGATCGAATCTTCGCGGCCGGGGAGGAAGATTTCCTCCTGCTGCTTGGCAAGACCGAACACGGGCTGCGCGCTGAGACCGAGTGACTGCAGGACGGCGACCGCGGCGGAGAGCTGGCCTTTGCCGCCGTCAATCAGGATCACGTCAGGCAACGGCGCCTTCTCATCGAGCAAACGACGGTACCGTCGGCCGACGATCTCGGCGATGCTGGCGAAATCGTCGCTGCCGATGACGCTCTTTACCCGGAAATGCCGGTAGTTGCTCTTGTCGGGCAGACCCTCGGCGAAGCGCACCATCGAGGCGACGCTCAACGTGCCGCTGATGTTGCTGATGTCGAACCCTTCGATGATGCGCGGCAACGTCGGCAAGCCGATCACCTGTTGCAGTTCCGCCATTTCCTTCTGCGGCTCGACGGTGCTCGGCAGCTTGAGATCGCGGCTGAACTTGCGGCTGCGCTGCTTCACCGTCGCGCGCAAGTCTTCCATGCTGTTGCGCAACATCGCCGCCTTCTCAAACTCCAGGTTCTCCGCCGCCTTTTTCATGTCGGCTTCGAGTTGCCCGATCATCTCGTCGGCCTGGCCTTCGAGGAAATCGCACGCCACCTTGACCCGCTCGCCATATGCCTCCCGGCTGATCTGCCCGATGCACGGCGCAGAGCAATGCTTGATGATGTGATAAAGACAATGCTTGTAGTCCTTCTCCGTCGGCAACGTCGGCGTGCAGGCGCGCAGGCCGAACTTCTTGCGAATCATCGCCAGCGTGTTTCGCAGCGAGGCCGAGTGCGCGTATGGACCGAAGTACGTTGCGCCGTCGTCTTTCTTGATGCGGGCGGTGGTGAATCGCGGCAGCGGCTCGTTGAGATTGATCTTGGCGTAGAGGAACCGCTTGTCGTCGCGAAAATCCACGTTGTACTTCGGCTTGTACTCCTTGATGAGCTTGCCTTCGAGCAGCACGGCTTCGGCGTCGCTCTTGCAGAGGATCGTCTCGAAGTCGCGGATGCTGTCCATCAACGCCCGCGTTTTCGGATCGGCCCGCATCTCGCGCGAGGCCTGGAAATACGACGAAACCCGGTGCCGCAGCGACCGCGCCTTGCCGACGTAGATCACCCGGGCGAGCCGGTCGCGCATCAGATAGACACCCGGCTTGTTCGGCAGCGCCTGGACTTTGGCTTTGAGGCTGGGGGATTCGTCGGCCATGACGAAGGGATGATGCAACAGGGTTCGGCGGAATGCAACGTAGGGGCGCACGGCTGTGCGCCCTGATGGAATCAAGGCATCGTCCACAATGGGCACACAGCGGTGTGCCCCTACTGTTACTTTTTGAACACCCTGCAACCAACCCGCCATCGCCGCTGATCCGCAAAGTTTGTTTTCCTCGAAATCCACGCTGGCACGGTGGTTGCGAAGCGGGTGGCGGCAACGAAAGGACCGGAATGAAAAAGCTGGAGTGCATCATCAAGCCGTTCAAGCTCGAGGAGGTCAAGAGCGCCCTCGCCGAGATCGGCATTCAAGGGATGACCGTGACCGAGGTCAAGGGCTTCGGCCGACAGAAGGGTCACACCGAGATCTACCGGGGCACCGAGTACACCGTGGATTTTCTCCCGAAGATCAAGCTCGAGATCGTCGTGAAGGGAGACCAGGTGGACGCGGCGGTGAAAGCCATCATGGACGCCGCGCGCACCGGGAAGATCGGCGACGGGAAAATTTTTGTGAGCAGCGTCGAACAAACCGTCCGCATCCGCACGGGAGAGCGCGATGAAAAGGCAGTGTAAGGAGCAGACAATGAGAGCAAACCGTTATCCGTTATTTGCCATTCGTGATTCGATCTTCGTTGCTGCCATCGTCGTCGTGCTGGCGATCGCCACCATGGCCGCATTCGGCCAGGAGGCAGCACCGCCGTCGCTCGAAGACCGCGTGAAGGCGCTCGAAACCGCCCTGCCCAACGCCCAGACCAGTGGCGATAACGCCTGGATGCTGACCAGCTCGGCGCTGGTGCTGTTGATGACCGGGCCGGGGCTCGCGCTGTTCTACGGCGGTTTGGTGCGGCGAAAAAATGTCCTCGGCACGATGATGCAGAGTTTCATGATGATGGCGTTGATCTCGGTGATTTGGGTTGTCTATGGCTACAGCCTGGCGTTCGGCGAGGGCAACGCGTTCTTCGGCAATCTAAAGCAATACTTCATGCTCGTCGGCGTCGGCGCCGCGCCCAACGCGGATTATGCCGCCACGATCCCGCATCAGAGCTTCATGTTGTTCCAGCTCATGTTCGCGATCATCACGCCCGCGTTGATCACCGGCGCGTTCGCCGAACGGATGAAATTCAATGCCATGGTGTTGTTCATGGCGTTGTGGGCAACGCTCGTCTATTTCCCGCTCGCCCACATGGTCTGGGGCAAAGGCGGCATGTTCAACTGGTTCTTCGCGGCGAGGATCCCCGCGCTGGATTTCGCGGGCGGCACGGTGGTGCACATCTCGTCGGGCGTCTCGGCGCTGATCTGCGCGATTGTGATCGGCCGACGTGTCGGCTATGGGAAGGAAGCGTACGCACCGCACAGCGTCGTGTTGAGTTTCGTCGGCGCGTGCCTGCTCTGGGTTGGCTGGTTTGGGTTCAACGCCGGCAGCGCGCTCGCGTGCGGCGGACTGGCCAGCAGCGCGTTCGCGGCGACACATTTCGCGACGGCCGCCGCCGCACTCGCGTGGACGGCTGTCGAGTGGGTGACCAAAGGCAAACCCAGCGTGCTCGGCACCTTGTCGGGCGCGGTGGCGGGATTGGTGGCGATCACGCCCGCATCGGGATTCGTCACGCCCGCGTCGTCACTGATCATCGGCGTCATCGCCGGCATCATCTGCTATCTCGCAGTGACGAAACTAAAGGCGAAGTTCCGCTACGACGATTCACTCGACGCGTTCGGCATCCACGGCATCGGCGGCACGGTGGGCGCGTTGCTGACCGGCATCTTCGCAAACAAGGACGTCAACGGCGCGATCGCCACGACGTTCAAGGACGCTGCCGGCAATGTGGTCTCGCTGGAAGGCGGCTTTCGCCAGTTCCTCAACCAGGCTGCCGCGGTCGGTGTAGCTTGGCTGATCGCAATTGTCGGCACGTTCGTCATTCTGATGATCGTCAAAGCGGTCGTCGGTCTGCGCCCACCCGAAGAGGAGGAACGGCAGGGTCTCGACATCACGCAGCACGGCGAGGAAGGCTACAACTGGTAGGAAGCACGGGGGTGGGGGTGGAAGAGTGGAAGGATGGAAGGTTGGTAAGACCCAATCTTCCAACCTTCCAATTCAGAAACTCGCTCAGGGAGTTGGACCGGTGGTCAAGCCAGCAATCCGAATTCGCTCACTGAGCCGGAGGTGCAGTCTTGTACTTCGCGGCATCCTCGGTCTGCCACCAGGCCTTCCAGAAATTGACAAGTGCGGAATAGTCTTGCCTACTTGAACGAACTAACCCGTTGCCATCATCGGGGTGGCCAAGAATCTTATTCAGAGCCATTACGGCATCGAATCTAATCTGCTCGTCCTGATTATTCATAGTTGCCATTAAATAAGGCACGCTTTCTTCGCTGGCTATTTTGTGGATCGCCGCCATCGCATTACGACGTAGTCCGACACCGTAGTCACTGCCACAACGGGATCTCGTGTGGAGAACTGACATGTCTGGATCTGAAAGGAGCCTGTGAAGAGTGGGCAAGCAGGTTCTCTCGTTCAAAGTGCCGATATAGGATACCATCTCCATTTTTGCGTCGCCGACCTCTTGCGAATTTTCCTCAACGTTCTCAATGTAGTCTAAGGCCATACGCAAGTATGATCCATTGCCAGCCTTGAGACCGCTGACGATTGCTGTTCCTCGGATCGAGGGCTCATTGGACCGTGCAAGCAAGTTCGCGCGTGATTTGAGCTTTTCACTCTTGAGTTGTGATAAAACACCGATTGCCTCACAAACCGTGGCGGGGTCTGCATCATCCAGGCATTTCGCAAGAAAACTCTCCAGATCCATCTTTGTCGTCTTTGCGTCATGAATCGCTGCTGCGGAAACCTGATAGGAAGTACGCCATACTTCAGCGAATTCATAATGCCCCTGCTTTGCTACCAGGAATGCCAGTACGTGCTGTCCCTGTTTCAAGGTTCTCTTCGCCGATGCAATGTCTGGAACTGGCATGACAGGTGAAAAGTTCCAAATCGTCTCGACTGCAACCTGATTGCTTAGAGGCTCCCCCTTCAAGACGACGTCACAGATCAGGATAGTAGCCTTGGACAACTAACAATGCGCTGGCAAACGCTGTCACCCACATGAGCTTAACCACGTCCAAGATCGCTTTGTTGAGTTGATGCCTGTCGGCCATTTTGTGCTCAGTTTTATTCATGATGATTCTCTCACTCCTTCGTTCACTCTTGTGTTGTATCGCCGCACGGTTGTTCTGGTTTTAGCCTGAAAACTCACGCTGGTGGACTGTGATCAGTGAGGGCTTTGTGTCTCTGCCACATGAGACCCCAGTACAACTCCACGTAGTAGGGATTGCTGATTTCACCGACGTACCACTTGCCAGTCCAATGGTCTACCTTGTCATCCCAACCAGTATTTGGTATTTCCGAATTGAAGTAACAAACAGGATCCATTCCGTCATAGAACAGTACCCCGATCTTATCCGTCGCAATCGCTGGATCTGTGCTGCCATACCAAAAGGGGCCGCGAGTCCATTTCTTGTTATCTGAGCGGTCTGAGGTTACATCTGAAGTGAAGCTTTCACCCCATCCGATTGTCTCAGGCAGCACTTCGTTAAGCTGATCTTTGATCTTGTAGTTGATCCGGCATTCATAACCTGGCCGACCTGGACCGGATAGTGGATGATCCCAGCAACTGCGAGTTCCATCGCGCACCATTACCACGGGCCTTCGCACGGTAATACTTGCACAATCTGTCAGAGTGACGCCACTGTAGGAAACATTGACGCTCACATCAGAGATGTCGGTGCTGGAATTCGAGCCGTGAACCTTCGTCGTGGGGCTGCTGCCGCTAGAGTAGCCAGAATTGTACTCTACTTGACCACTCGCAAAGTAAGTGAAACTCCACGTGAATCCGGTTCCCGCACCACCATCGTTTCCTGTAACTTCGGTGTCCAGGTAGTAGCCTGTCGGCTCTGCCCCGTCCAAAATCCAGACGTCTGGATGCTGAACGGTGACGCTGATGACTTTGAATGTAACAGAGCCATTCGCACAGTAGATGGTTCCCGCGCCATTGACTCCGCGAATCTCGACTGTGCCCGTGTAGGGGCCGGGAGTAGTGTAGTTCGTCGAACATGAGAGGTGGCCGTTGAATCCTGAGTTCGCCAAAGCGCCGCCCCAAGTAATGCTGGTGATGTTCAAAGATGGTTCAGTACACGGGTAGCTCGCCGTAAAGCTGGCCGACCTCCCCGCCAAGAAAACGGTGGAACTGGGTGTGATTGTCGCGGTGTCAGTGTAGCCACATGTTTGCGAAAACGCATTGGCGACGGCTGACATGGCCACGATGAAGCATTGACAAAGCATTCTCAGATTTCGAAGGTTCATAAGGTCTCTCCTTTCGGGTTTGGGATGAAAATGGCCTCAGCCAGAGAAAGATTCGGTAGGCTAACTGAAATGGTATTCCCGTTCACTTCGACTTTGGGGGAACTGCTGGACGTGAGGCTTTTCGCCCTCAGCGAGGCAACGCCATTTCGCCCGGCCCGGGTGCGGAACCAAGCCGGTTTCCCGATCTCTATCTGAACGTTTGGCTTGCTGTGGCAGCGGAACACTGGCCTGGCTCCGAGAGCGTTTGGGACACGTTGTGTTGGCTCGCAATCAAGATTCCTCGCGATGACCAATATGCCCTCTTCGCCACTCCACAAGGTGTACACGCGGGTGCCGGTGCTGTCGGACCCGATTGTTTTCACAGTTACTGGAATTGCAAGCGACAGGATGGGCTCGTTGGCTTTGATTGCATGGTTGAGTTTTCCGATCTCAGCAAGCAACCGAGGACTACTATCGAAGCCCCGATAACCCTGGCACGTACCGTATTCGTAGTACTGAAGTCCCTTCGCTCCGTTCCCGAGCGCCGCATACGCCAGTATGCGCAATTCCTCAGGCTCCAAGATCCGCCCTTTTACTTCCCAAGTTTCAGGCGTCCAAAACCACGGGCGGGGTTTGGCTGCTTGCTTACCCCAAACAAAAAACTTCTCCTCCGCTTCAATCAGTTTCGGCTCGTCCGAAAATGTTAGGCGATAGGGGCGATTCCCTTGTGTGCGCGGAGCAGACATTGAGCGGTGGCACCATCGGCCCATGCCGTGCGAAGATGAACTGGCTGCCCCAAGAAGGCCGCCCGGGACAATGTTATGGCGAGCATCCCCGGGCGGGCTTCGTCGGTCGTGCTGTTGAGCGTCTTGACTCGGCCTCGGATTTCCCGCCTCTCGCGAGGGACATCCATCACCCGCATACGTGCTTTCAGTTCGGCCGCGTTGACCGCAATACTGACTGGAGCCAAGCCTTCGGCGCTAATCTGCGACGCACCCACAATCGAATAGGCGACGTATGCTTTTTGAAACTCCCAACTGAAAGTGACGGCCTCGATGCGATGGCGCGGAACCGAGAACGGTGGCAAAGTCACTTTCGCGCGTTGGCCATCCTGAGTCTCGGCCTCGACAATCTGCGGTGTCATCGGATTCGCCTTCAGATTGATCTGAAGCTCGACCGTCTGATTCGGCGCGGCCTTCTCGGTCGGATAAAACTGAAACCACACGACACCGTTGGTGAGCATCTGGACTTCGTAGCCATTCAGGAACGCGCGTTTCCACTCGATGGGTTTGTCAGTGCGATTGTGGAGGAACACTTCGATCAGCGGATACTGGAATGGATCCACGCCGGGCCGGTACTGGGCTTCCGCGTGCAGACCTTCCGGCAAGGCAAACGCACTTGTTGTTGTCGGCGCATCGTCACGTACAGCTTGCTTGTTCGTCGTGCATCCGCTGTCGTACAAGCAGAGAAGAACGCTCGCCAGCAGAACTGAAATACCTGCTCTCCTCTCGGCGCTGGCTTGTCTTTGTCGTTGCATAACCCCTGATCCGATCTGTCGTGCCCTCTACCATAGGTGCCCCCCATGTCAAAATATTTATTTTTGCTGAGCAAATGTGCGAAAAATGTGCTTGACGCCCGACCCATGGATTTCGCGTGTATCAAAGCGTTCCCTCTGCAGACAACCGTGAACTGCTGTCACCAAAACAAAGTTAGAAAAATTGCAGGGCTTCCCGATTGGGGTCACCCAATCATCCATCCTTCCAATCTTCCATTCGCTTCTCTATTCTCCGCCGCCATGTTGGTCTTGGGGATCGAAGGCGGCGGAACGAAAACCTCGGCGGCGTTGCTCGATGACGCGGGCCGCGTGATCGCGCGGGCCAACGCGGGCCCGTCCAACATCAAGCTGCTCTCCGATTCACAACTCGCGGCGGTCTTTCGATCCATTCAACGCAAGATCGCCCACCCACCCGATGTAGTTTCGATCTGCCTGGCCGGTGCGCTCACGGCGTCGGATCACAGGAAAATCCGCGCCGCTGCCGGGCGCGTCTGGACGCGAGCGGAGATCCACACCGCCAGCGACCGTGAATCGGCGCTGATGGCCGGGTTCGGCAAACTCGAAGGCATCGTCGTCATCTGCGGCACCGGCTCGTCCACGTTCGGCATGCGCGGCGGGAAACTCGCAAAGTGCGGGGGTTGGGGACATGTTCTCGGTGACCGCGGAAGCGCGTATGACATTGCGTTGAGCGGCCTGCGCACCGCCATCCGCGAGTTTGATCGCACCGGCAAGCTCGGCCGGTTGGGCCGGGCATTTCTCAAATCGCTCAACTGCAACGCGCCCGAAGAACTGGTGGATTGGGCGCAACGAGCCGGTAAGGCCGACATCGCAGCATTGGCCGATGCCGTGTTTCGCGCGACCGATGCCGGTGATAGCGACGCGCGGCAAGTGCTCGATAGAGCGGCAACGGAACTGGCGGAGTCAGTCCGCGTGGTGGCCTGCAAACTGAAATGGCGCAACCCGGAGGTCTGTCTCACCGGCGGAGTATTTGCAAACCGACAAGAGTTCTTCCGTCTCGTTCGCCTGAAGATTATTCCTCTGGTGCCGCGTGCGTCAGTGTGCGCTCCACGACTTGATGGCGCTGTCGGAGCCGCCTTGCTCCAACGTGGGAGCCCCGAAAGCTTTCGGGGCGACCGTTCGGGGCAGGTTCGGCAGACGGTCGCCCCGAAAGCTTTCGGGGCTCCCACGTTGGCGACTTCTGCATCCACACCAGTCCGAGACGTTGCCGCGGCTCTCACCGAACAGCGCAATCCGCGCACTCTCGACATTGACCGCAAGTCCGCGGCGCAGTTGTTCGACGTGATGATGAACGAGGAATCGCGGACGATCCCGGCCATTCGCAAACAGAAACAAGGGATCGTTCGATGCATTGAAGCCATCGTCGCCTCGCTTCGTCGCGGAGGACGATTGTTTTACGTCGGCGCGGGAACGAGCGGAAGGCTCGGCGTGCTCGATGCCTCGGAGGTGCCACCGACGTTCAGCGCGCCGCCCGGGATGGTGCAAGGCATTCTTGCCGGGGGACAGCGTGCGCTCTACGCGTCGGTCGAGGAAGCGGAGGATGATCCCGAAGCCGGGGCCGCTGCGATCCGCAATCACGGCGTGACACGGCGCGATGTGGTAGTAGGCATCGCAGCGTCGGGACGCACGCCGTTCGTGCTCGGAGCGTTGAACGAAGCCGCCCGGATCGGCGCGAAGGCGTACTTACTTACCTTCAACCCCAATTCACGATTCACGACTCACGATTCACGAATCCACGTCATCGCCGTCGCCACCGGACCCGAAGTCGTCACCGGCTCGACCCGGCTCAAGGCGGGGACGGCCACCAAGTTAATCTTGAACATGCTGACGACGATTTCTATGATTCGACTCGGCAAGGTTGTCAGCAATCTGATGGTGGACGTGAAACCGACGAATGAGAAATTGCGCGACCGGGCTTGTCGAATCGTGATGGCGTTGCGAGGGTGTTCATACAAGGATGCGTGGGAGCGACTGGAACATGCGAACTGGAATGTCAAACGCGCCGCGGGAACGTAGGACGGGCATCCTGCATGTCCAATCCCGGGGACGAGACAGGGGGGACGCCTGTCCGATGATTTTTCTGATCGCGGCTCTCATTTGCTTGCTCCTGCCACTGCTTTCCTGTTCCCCCCAACCCAAGGAGCACGTCACCATCACGTACGCGGCCGGCAATCTGCCGTCCGACCAGCAGGCGCTCGTGCGCGAAGTGATCGTCGCATTCGAGAAGGAGTTCCCGCTCATCCACGTCGAGCCGAAGTTCGAGCAATTCGATGGCACCGTCGGGGCCGGGCGGCCGGGTGCGGACGTGTTCGCCGCCACCGCCGACGACCTGCCGACGCTGAACGCCCGGGAAGTGATCGTGGATCTGACACCGATGATCACGATCGAGAAAAAGCTGCTAGACCCATTCTATCCCGAGGTGGCCGCGGCATCGAAACTCGACAACCGTCAGATGATGATGCCGGTCCGCTACAGCACCGACCTGCTTTTCTACAACCAGGACCTGTTGCTCAAGATCGGCCGCGAGAACCGCATGGCGGTCAACCTCCAGGACCTCGATTGGGAGGCAATCCCGAAGTTCGCGCAGCCATTTGTGCTGAAGGAAGGCGACCGGATCACGCGGTACGCGCTGGCGCCGCCGCGGCCATTGCTGCTGATCCAGGCGTGGGGCGCGAACCCCTTCGCGTGGAACGAGGTCACGCTCAAGAACGAACTCACCAGGAAAGCGCTGACTTATTACGACTCGCTCATTCGCGAGCACCATCTCGCGCCCGGGCCCGACTCGCCCGAGTGGACGGTGGATGCGTTTCAGTTGTTCCGCGAGCAGAAAGTGGTGTTCTTCGTCGGCGACGGCTCGTTGCTGGCCGAGGCGGACAAGATCAAGGATTTCAAATGGGACATTGCTCCCGCGCCGAAAGGCCCGAAACGGATGCAACCCGGCATGCCGCAGCCCGGCTCGATGACGCCGCCCGCGCCCGTCGAGGTGTGGCCGCGGTACGCGCGATTTTCGGTCAGTGGGAATTGCGTGTGGGTGAACTCGGCGTACTTCTCCCAAGCCTGGCAGTTTGCGCGGTTCTGTTCGACCGAACCGGCACAACGGATTTTCGCCAAGGTGCGCGCCGGCGTGCCCGGCATCAAGGTCGTGGCCGAGAGCACGGAATTCCTGCGTCAACCGCCCGGCCATGTGGATGTGCTGCTGAGTTCACGCGCCTTTGCGCGCCAGGACAACACCCACAGCCTCGTGTTCTTTGACCCGTTCTGTCAGCAGGCGTTCGGCAGCACGACGGAGCAACTGCTGCGCGGCAAGCTCAACGTGGACGAAGCGCTGGAAGAGATGAACGGCATCGGCACACTCCTGATGGAACAGTCAAAGGCGAAGAAGAAGTGAAGCGTGAAACGTGAAGCGTGAAACGTGAAACGTGAAACGTGAAACGTGAAACGTGAAACGTGAAACTCGTTTCTCGCGATGAGTTGTTCGCGTTTCACGTTTTACGCCCACATTTTTCTCGCTTCCCGCGCCTGCGTTCCCTAACTTCCCCCTCGCACGTGAGCGAAGAATACAAGGTCAAACTCGAGGTCTTCGAGGGTCCGTTGGACCTGCTGCTGTACCTGATCCGCAAGAACGAGGTGGATATCTATGACATCCCGATCGAACGGATCACCAAGCAATACATGGAATACCTCGGCCTGATGCGGATGCTCGATCTCGAGATCGCAGGCGAATTCCTCGTCATGGCGGCGACGTTGATGGTGATCAAGAGTCGCACGCTGCTGCCGGTCGAGGAACGTCCCGAGTTGCTCGATGACGGGCAGGAGGACGACCCGCGCTGGGAACTGATCCGCCAGCTTGTCGAGTACAAGAAGTTCAAAGACGTGGCTGCGCACCTGCAGAAGCGCGAACACGAACTGGAGAACGTCTTCGCGCGTCGTCCCGTCGAGATTGAGGCGTTGAACGACGACTCGCTCGACCTCGGCGAGTTGAGCATCTTCGATTTGATCAACGCGTTTAACGAAACGCTCAAGCGGGCGGCGGCCCGGGAGGACTTGCGGGAGATTTTCGAGGAAAAGTTCACGGTCGCGGACAAGATTCAGTGGATTCTGGCGATCCTGCAGGAGAAAGCGACGCTGCTTTTCTCGAAACTGTTCGAGCACGCGGCGACGCGCACCGAGATCGTCGTGACGTTCCTGGCGCTGCTCGAATTGATCCGCATGAAACAGTTGCGTGTGCGCCAGGGCGAGCATTTTGGAGAAATTGAAATCATCAGAGCGGTGACGTGATGGAAGCAGAGTAACTGGTGACTGGTAATTGGTGATTGGACAGGCTGCGGCCGACCACCCGTTACCAATGACCAATTACGAATTGCGAATTACCAATAACCAACCATGGAACTCAAACTCATCGTCGAAGCGTTGTTGTTCTCGACGCACAAACCATTGACGGCGAAACAACTCACCGACCTCATCTCAGGGCGGGGCGAGGATGAACCCGTCGGCGTGTTGCCCCAGCACAAAAAGCTCAAAGAGGCTGAGGTCGTGGCGGCCATCGAGGAGTTGAAGGTGGATTACATCCAACTCAACCGCAGCTTCCAGGTGCAGGAGGTGGCGAACGGCTTCCGGCTGGTGAGCAGGGCCGACTTTGGGCCGTGGCTCAAGCGCATGTTCGAGGATCGGCCCAACCGTCTCTCGCAACCGGCGCTCGAAACGCTCGCCATCATCGCCATCCGGCAACCCATCACCCGCGCCGACATCGAAGGCGTGCGTGGCGTGGCGGTGGACGGCGTGATGAAGACGTTGCTCGAACGCGGGTTGGTGAAGATCGCGGGACGGGCGGAGATTGCCGGACGTCCGCTTCAGTACGGCGTGACGCAGAAGTTCCTCGAGTACTTCGGTCTGCGCGCCATCGAAGACCTGCCGGACTTTGAGCAGCTCAAGAAGAAGTACGAAGCTGCGCGGCCACGCGCGCTGGTGCAGGTCGCCGACAATCCGATGGATCAAGGTCACGGCCACAATGCCCCCGCACAACCGGTGGCGGAAGCGGCGACGGGGGACCAGCCTGCGCCAGTCGCCGGGCGATCGGAGAGCAAGTGAGTGTCATCGGGCACCAAGTCCGCTCCCACTTTGGCGGCATACATATTCCGTGGTCGTCGCCGTGAAACAACTCGACCAACTCCGCCATCGCATTGACGCGCTCGATACGCGTCTGCTCTCCCTGTTGAGCCAGCGCGGCAAGCTTGCGATCCAGATCGGTCACCTCAAGAACTCCCGCGGGGGCGGCGTCTATGTGCCCCACCGCGAGGAAATGATCCTGCGTCGTCTCACTACGCACAATCGCGGGCCATTGCCCGATGCCGCCGTGCGCTCGATTTTCCGCGAGATCATCTCCTCGTGCCGGATGCTCGAACAACATCTCCGAGTCGCCTACTTCCAGGGAACGAACTCGACTTTGACGCGCATCGCGCGGGTCGGGTTTGGTTCGGGTGCGCGGTGCGAGCCGATGACATCCATCGCCGACGTGTTCCATACCGTCTCCGCGGGAAAGGCTGATATCGGACTCGTCCCCGTCGAGAACTCCGACGAAGGCAGTGTCTCCGACACGCTCGATCTCTTCATCCAGAGCGACCTCCAGATTTGCGCCGAATGGACGGGCGCTTCGACGTTCACTCTCTGCTCGCGCATCCCGCTCGGGAAAACGCGCAAAGTCTGGGGCAAGGCCGACGCCGTGGCCGCGTGCCGGGAATGGATTCGTCGCATCCTTCCCGCCGCGACTTGTCGCAAGGTGGACCATCTTCGCGACGCGCTCGAACACGCCAGCCAGGACGCCGACGGGGCGCTCGTCGCCGACATCCAGGATGACGTGCCGAAAGAGTTGCGCCTGCGGACCGCGGCGTTCCACGAATCGCAGACGCGCTACTGGGTGCTGGGCAAGACCGACACCCTGCCCACCGGCCATGACAAGACCTCACTGATGTTCATTCTCGCGGACGAAGTCGGGGCGTTGCAGAAGTCGATCGCGGCATTGAGCGGCGCCGGCATCAACATCACGCGCATCGAATCGCGTCCATCCCATCGCAAGAGCGACGAGTTCAATTTCTTCGTGGACGTCGCCGGCCACCTTCGCGAGCCAAAGGTCGCCCGCGCGGTGAGTCGGCTTCGCAAGAAGACGCAGTTGGTGAAGGTGCTGGGTAGTTACCCCGTCGTTGATGGCGGAATCAAGACCAGCTGAAGCTTGTGCTTGGTGGCCACAGTCCTGATTTCAGCATTGATTAGTCATTCGTCATTGGTCATTAGTCATTCCGTCATGGTTTCCTATTTCGGTCCTCCCGGCAGTTTCACGCACGAGGTCGCACTCAAACGCTTCGGTGAAAAGGCGCGACTCGAGGCGGAGACGACCATTGGGGAAGTGTTCGCGGCGGTAAAATCGCAACGCGCACGGACCGGGCTCGTTCCCATCTACAATTCGACGGGCGGTTTCGTGAGCGACACGCTCGATGAATTGCTCCGCGCCGATTTCGTGAGGTCCGGCTGTCGCATCGCGGAAGAACTCAAGATGGACATCGAGCTTTGCCTGCTTGGGCGCGGCAGGCCGAGGCCGGTGCGCCGGGTGTTCACCCATCCAATCCCGCTCAAACATAGCCGCGGTTGGGTGCGACGGCATTATCCACAGGCCGAACTGATCGCCGTCACGAGTACCAGCGACGCCGCGAAGCGCGCCACGGCGGATCGCGATGCCGCAGCGATTGGCTCGGAAGCGGCGGCATCGCGATACGGCTTGCGCGTGTGGGACCGCGTGCGAGGAGCCCATCAGAACAACGTGACTCATTTCATTGTGTTTGGGCGCGCGGAAGTGGAGTGCATTTCAAACCCGCGGACGACGATCGGGTTTGGCCTCGCACACAAGCCGGGGACGCTCGCTGCGTTTCTTGGAGAGTTGGCGAAGTCGCAACTGAATCTCAGTCGTATTGTCTCACGTCCATTGGCCGGCAAGGCCGGGGAATACGTCTTCCTGGTCGAGTTCGAGGGGGACGCGCGGATGCATGGCGTGCAGTCTGCGCTCCGTGCAGCGAAGCATTGCACCACGTTTCTGCGCGTGTTGGGGACGTATCCCGCAGCGCGGAAGTTGCAGCAGGGCATTGTTGTGCTCCAGTAGTCCCCATGGTCACCGAACCCAGCCGCGAAGAGATTCACCAGAAATGGTCCAAGGACCACGAATGGACGTTCCAACTCGACGGCGACAAGCTCATCATGAACGCCAACGAGAAGGGCAACCATTTCCACAACGACATCCCGCTCGACCAGATTGATCCTTACGAGAGCGAAGAACGATTCTTCCATCTGCGCTGGCCGATGCGCGCGGTGCGGACGGCGGTGTTTGTCGGGTTGCTGCTGGCGTACGCGTTCGGCATTGCGTGGTGGGTGCTGGAGCGTCCGCAATGGTTTTGGGTGCCGCTCTCGCTCGTCTCGCTGTCGGTGGCGGCAGGCGCGTTCGCGTATCACTTGAAACACCACCGGACGCTGCTGCGGTTCTATCATCGGATGACAGGAGCGGAGTTGTTCGCGATCTTCTCCGAGTTGCCCGACAAGGCGGCGGCGGAGAAATTCCTCGAAGCGCTCAAGCGCGAGATCCCACCCTGGTCGTACACATTCGGCGCGCCGACGAAAACCGAGAGCATGGCGCGCGAGTTGAAGGCGCTGCACCAGTTGCGCAAGGACAACGCGTTGACTCCCGATGAGTTTCAGTTCAAGAAGGGCGAACTGCTGACGGAGTATTTCGGTCATGGCGGAAAGCACTGACACCAACAAGCCCATCGCCGAGTTGACGCAGAAGGTCGGGCCGTTCGCCCGGCAGGAAGCGGTATTATATGCCGATCGCGTCGTGCTGCGCTACCAGAGTCCGTTTCGGTCGTGGAAACATCGCGTCCACCTCCACGGCACGAAGGAACGGCTTGATTACCTCCGCAACCCTCTCACGCCCCAAGCGGTCGCGGGCGTGGTGCTGCTGTTTGTCCTGGCGCTTGCCGTGTGGCCGTTGTTGCCGTGGTTGCTTTCCTACGTGTACCGATTCGTGCAAGGCCGCAAAGGCGTCTATGTGCTCGCCTACGGCAATCGAACGGACCAACTTGGACGCCCGATGAATTTCCCGATGTTCCTGTTACCCGCCGACAGTCCCTCGCCCGAGGCGGTGCAGAAATTCCTCGCCGCGCTGGCTGAAGCCCACAAGGCGCACATCCGAAAACTCCAGGCGCTGCAGTCCGACACGCACTACATCACCGAGATCAAGCAGTTCCACGAATTGCGTCGCGAAGACGTGCTCACGGACGAGGAGTTCTCCGCGATCAAGGCAGAGTTGCTGGGGATGCGCGAGAAGAAGATCGGGTTCTAACGAGCCCATCCTGCCGCTCTCCCGAGTTGCTGCAGAACGCCTCGATGAATGCCCGGGTGCATGTTTCGGCGGCCGGCGCCGGAACGCCTGACGGCGGCCCCCAACAACCCGTGACGTGGCCGGTATGTTTGTCCGCGTGGTTTCGGCGTTGCAGTTTTCGCGGGCGTGTCCAATGATTTGCCACTCCATTGACTGAGAACCCACAACAAAACATTCTGGAACGGTACGGACTGGACCAGTTGCGGCGCTGGAATCGGCGCGACGCGTGGGCCGTTCATCCGTTGGATACCGCCGAACTGGAACGGCTCCGGCAACTCGAGCGGCGGACGCTGGTGCTGGCAGCGCTGGCAGGTGCTCTCTCGGGAGCAATCCTGGGCGGCGCTGAGGTGGTGACGGACGGGCGATGGGGCACGTTCGACTTCGAGTTGTGGCGCGAGCAATGGCGAACCTGGGCGGCGTATCTGTCGCTGGTGGTCGTGGTCAGCGGCGTGGAAGTCGCGTTCCTCTACTGGAACGCCCTTCGCGGCGCGGGCGGGATCAGCGCCTTTGCCGGGTTGCAACTGGCCGGCCACGACACCGGCGAGCGCGTGGCCCGCGCCCTGGTGCGGGCGGCGTTGGAACTCCCCAATCCACGCGAGCGGATTTACGGAGTGGACCCGTACGCTCGCACGCCGCGCTGGAAACTGACGTTGCTGGCGCTGGCCTACAAACTCAAGGTCAGCGCAACGAGTTTCATCCTGCGGATTTTGTTGCGCCGGTTGCTCGCGCGCGCGGCGGTGCGTGCGTTCATTCCCTTGGTGGCCATTCCCGTCTATGCAATCTGGAACGCGGTCGTCACCGCGTGGGTGTTGCGGGAATCGCGCGTGCGCGCCTTTGGCCCGTTGGCGGTCCGCGACCTGGCGCAACACGTGACCGGGGCGCGCGAAGGGCTGAGCCCGGAGTGTCGCCGCCTCATCGTGCAGGCTGTCAGCGAAGCGATCGTGCGCACGGGCAATGCGGACCCGAACTATCACTTGTTGTTGGGTCAACTGGTGGAGGCGCTGGAGGTGTCGCCGGAGGAGATCAGCGTGACGTGGGAATCCGCGCGCCACGCGGCAGCCAGCCTGACGGAATCGGAGCGGCAGATGTTCCTGACCATCCTGGCGGTGGCCGTGGTGATAGACGGACGAGTTCGCAGATCGGAAGCAGTGTTGCTGGAAGAGGCGCATCGGCTCTGCAATCGCCCGTTCGAACGCGCGAAGCTCGATCGCAGGCTGAAGGCATTCCTGCAAGGGCAGGGCATCCGGGAGGAATAGCCGAAGACTGCCGATTGACCCCGGTTGGTCCGTGACAAGTGTGTCGGCCTATCCACCGGCCACAGGCAGAATCCTCCGGCTTGCTTCCCTCCACCACCACCGGTTACTCTCGGCGCGGTTCTCATGGAGAAAGTCCTCGTCATAGACGATGAACTCGACGTTCACTACTCGTTTCGACGACTGCTCGAAGGCGCACCGCTGCACGTGTTGACGGCAGCCAGTGGTGAAGAGGGACTGCGCGTCGTCGCCAAGGAACGGCCCGATGTCGTGCTCATGGACGTGCGCATGGGCGGCATGTCCGGACTCGACACGCTGAAACAACTCCGCGAGAAACACCCCAAACAAATCGTCGTGATGATGACGGCGTACGGCACCACGCAGACCGCGATCGAGGCAATGAAGCTTGGCGCGTACGATTACATTCTCAAGCCGTTCGACATTCCCAAGCTCAAGGCGCTCATCCAATCCGCCCTCCGGACCGCGCGCGACATGCATCAGGTCGTCTCCTATCAGCCGCTGCTCAACGCCGAGGATTACGCAGAGGGAATCGTCGGCCGCTGCGAGGCGATGCAAAACGTCTTCAAGATGATCGGCCAGGTTTCGCAGTCGGACGCCACCGTGCTGCTCACCGGTGAAAGCGGCACCGGCAAAGAATTGGTCGCTCGGGCAATTTATCACCACAGCGCGCGGTCGAAGCAGTCGTTCCTGGCGATCAACTGCGCGGCGATTCCGGACAACCTCCTCGAAAGCGAGCTGTTCGGCCATGAGAAGGGAGCGTTCACCGGTGCCGTCAATCAGCGGATCGGCAAGTTCGAGCAATGCAACCGCGGCACGATTTTCCTCGACGAAATCGGCGACATGCAGCCGGCGACCCAGGCGAAGATTCTCCGCATTCTCCAGGATGGCGAGTTGCAGCGCGTCGGCGGCAACCAGACGGTCAAGGTGGACGTGCGCGTCATCGCGGCGACGAACAAGAACCTCGAAGCCGCAGTCGCACGCAGGGATTTCCGCGAGGACCTCTACTACCGGCTGAACGTCGTCCACATTCACCTGCCGCCGCTGCGCGAGCGACGCGAGGATCTGCGGGTGTTGGTGGACTATTTTCTGCAGCGGCTCCGCAAGGACGGGAAGACAGCGGTCACCAAGGTCGCGCCCGAGGCGTTGAAGGCGCTCGAAAAATATCACTGGCCCGGCAACATCCGCGAACTGGAAAATGCCACCCAGCGCGCCGTGGTGGTTGCCAAGGGCGACACGATTACGGTTGGCGACTTACCGGCCGCGGTGGTTGGCAAAGAGGATGGCGCTGCGACCGGCCCGGCGGCGGTTCAACCCGCCGCCGAACTGGCCGACATCATGCGGCAATTATTCAATTACGCCCGCAAGGATCCCAAACGGAAAATCCTCCCGGCCGTCGAACGCGAAATGGTCGTCGCCGCGCTGGCCGAGACAAACCACAACCAGGTCCAGGCCGCCAAGCTTCTCGGCATCACCCGCGCCACGCTCCGCAAACGAATCGAGAAGTTTGGGATCAAGCGGGAACTCAAGGTGCAGTAAACGGCGCTTCGCGGCGGGGTCTTGGCCGCGACACACGCATTGACATCCATGGAGTGATTTCCTACCTTCGCGCCCTTCCCGATTCTGCGACGAACGGGAATCGTTGTTTTGCCCATGAAACATCTGCTCAGCATCGAGTCCATGCCGACGGCGAAGTTCGCGGAGATCTTCGCCCTCGCCAAGGAACTCAAGGCAACGCGCGGCCGCAGCGCGGAGCATCCGCTGCGTCACAAGACGTGGGGGATGATCTTCGCCAAGTCGTCCACGCGGACGCGCGTCAGTTTCGAGGTCGGCATCCGCGAGCTGGGCGGCGATGTCGTGTATATGAACGTCAACGACATCCAGCTCGGCCGGGGCGAACCCATCGCTGACACCGCGCTGGTGATGGGACGGATGCTGCACGGGTGTGTGATCCGCACCTACAAACAGAGCGACGTCGAGGATTTTGCGAAGTTCGCGAAGATTCCCACCATCAATGCGCTCACCGACGACGAGCATCCGTGCCAGATCCTGACCGACATTTTCACGTTTCAGGAAAAGCGCGGCTCTATTCGGGGCAAGACGGTCGCGTTCATCGGCGATGGGGCGTGCAACGTTCCGCTGTCGTGGGTGTTCGCCGCGGCAAAGCTCGGGTTCAATCTCCGCATCGCCGCGCCGCGGAAATACCTCCCTTCCGAGGAGGTGCTGGCGCGCGCACAGGCGATTGCGAAGAAGGAAAAATCGGGTGGGCAGATTATGGCGAGCACTTCGGTCGAGGCCGTGGCAAAGGGCGCCGATCTGGTTTATACGGACACGCTCGTCTCGATGGGCAAGGAGGCCGAGGCCGGGCAGCGGCTACGCGACTTCGAGGGCTACCAGATCAACCATGACGTGCTGAAACTGGCGAAGAAGAACGCGTTGGTGATGCATTGCCTCCCGGCCTACGTCGGCAAGGAAATCAGCAAGGAAGTGTTCGAGGCGCACGCCGGCACGATTTTCGATGAAGCGGAGAATCGGCTGCATGTGCAAAAGGCGATTCTATCGTTGGTGGCAAAGGCGTGGGGCAAGGGATAGTTATTCGTTGTCGGTTGTTGGTTATTGGTAGCCGACAACGAACAGCGAATCACCGATAACCAATAAGCAATAACCGATCATGAAAATTATTGTCGCATACTCCGGCGGACTCGACACGTCCGTCATCTTACACTGGCTCAAGGAGACGTATCGCTGCGAATGCATCGCGTTCTGCGCGGACATCGGTCAGGAGGAGGAACTGCGCGGGCTCGACAAGAAGGCGAAAGCCACCGGCGCGTCGAAGTTCTACGCGCTCGATCTCGTGGAGGAATTCGCCCGCGACTTCATCTTCCCGATGGTGCAGGCGGGCGCGATCTATGAGAACCAATACTTCCTCGGCACGAGCATCGCGCGTCCCCTCATCGCCAAGGCGCAGATTGATATCGCGCGCAAGGAAAACGCCGACACGGTGGCGCACGGGGCCACCGGCAAGGGCAACGACCAGTGCCGGTTCGAGCTGACGTACGCCGCGCTCGCACCCGCGCTCAAGATCATCGCACCGTGGCGGTTGCCCGAATACCACAACCGCTTCAAGGGCCGCGCCGAGATGCTCGAGTATTGCCAGGAGCACGGCATCAAAGTCGAGGCGTCGGCGAAGAAGCCATACTCCATGGATCGCAACCTCCTGCACATCAGTTTCGAGAGCGGCATCCTCGAAGACCCGTGGGCCGAGCCGCCAAAGGACATGTTCAAACTCAGCGTTTCGCCCGAGGACGCGCCGAACAAGCCCGAGTATGTGACACTCGATTTCGTGAAAGGCATCTGCGTCGCAGTCAACGGCAAGCGACTCTCGCCCGGCAACGTCATGCGCACGCTCAACAAGCTCGGCGGCAAACACGGCATCGGACGCGTGGACCTGGTCGAGAACCGGTTCGTCGGCATGAAGAGCCGCGGTGTGTACGAGACGCCCGGCGGCACGATCCTGAACTTCGCGCATCGCCAGGTCGAGACGCTCACCATGGATCGCGAGGTCATGCACCTGCGCGACTCGCTCATTCCGAAGTACAGCGAGTTGGTTTATTATGGTTTCTGGTTCAGTCCCGAGCGCGAGGCGTTGCAGGCGTTCGTGACCGAGAGTCAGAAGAACGTCACCGGCACCGTGCGCCTCAAGCTCTACAAGGGCAACATCATCACCGCGGGCCGCAAGAGTGCCGTGTCGCTCTACAATCCCTACGTCGCGACGATGGAAGCCGACAAGGGCGCATACGATCAGACCGACGCCACCGGCTTCATCCGCCTCAACGCACTGCGTCTTCGCACGCGCGCGGGCGTACTCCGCAAGAAGAAGTAGCTCGCGCCCCATGGGGATATGAGGGCAAAGCTCCCGCCCACAGCGCGAACTCGCTCCCTGAAAATGTGGACGAATCTGTTGACACCACCATTACTTGGGTGTTAGAGAGCCCCGCAACGCTGCATATAGAACTATGCGTTGCCCGAAATGCGGTCAGCTCGAAGACAAAGTCCTCGACTCACGCGAAACCAAGAACGGCGCGGTCATTCGCCGGCGCAGACAATGTCTCGGCTGCCAGCATCGGTTCACCACCTACGAACAGGTGCAGCGCGAAGGTTGGTGGGTGATCAAACGGGACGGTCGGCGCGAGAAGTTCGAGCGTAACAAGATACGGGACGGGATCGAGAAGGCGTGCGAGAAACGGCCCGTTAGCCGGGAGCAGATTGATCTCGAAGTCGAGGAGATCATGGAAGAGATCGAGAAGGAATACGATCGTGAGGTGCCCTCCACGGCGCTCGGCGAAATGGTCATGAAACATTTGCGGCGCATGGACGAGGTGGCGTACGTCCGCTTCGCGTCGGTGTACCGGCAGTTCCGCGACATTCGGGAGTTCGCGGACGAGATTCAGAACCTGGAATCGAAACGATGATTCAACAAAGCCGTCATTCGATCTATGTGCACTTGCCGAACGGCGAGAGCGTACCCTTGTTACCACACACCGTCGCGGAGACTTTTGCGCAGACCCAAGCGCCCGGCGCAGCGCTCGAACCGTGGCAAGTGCAAGAGATGGCAGAGGCGCTGATTTTCTATCTCCGCAACGACGAGCAGCGCGATTCAATCGAATTTGCGGACCTGGTCTCCGCCGTCGGCAAGCTGGCGTTGTCGTGCGGCTTCCCCTCCGTCACCATCGAAAACGACGTTGTCGTCTCGGCCGACCTGTATCGCATGGCGCAGAGCACCGGCTACGGATTCGAGCTGGCGTTTTTCCAGTCCATCGAACGCTCGATCGGGGAACTCCGCACACGCAACGCACGGCTGGTGCGGTTTGTCGGATTGCGCCCCTGCGTCAAGATGCTCGTGGGCGCCAAGAACTGGTGCAAGACCTGCCAGCGATTGAACGACGAGATCGTGGCGTTCATCCGCTCGCACATGCAACACTGGTCGCACGAACGGCCGGTCCTTTTTGCGGTTTCCTAGGAGGTTGCCATGTCAGACACGCTGTTCACCAAAATCCTCAAGCGGGAAATCCCAGGGACAATCGTTTATGAAGATGATCGGTCGTTCGCGATTCGCGATATCAATCCGAAGGCACCCACGCACATCCTGGTCATACCGAAGCAAGTCATACCGCGTGTTGGCGACGCAACGGCGTCGGACGAAGCGGTTTTAGGCCACTTGCTGACGGCGGCTGCGCAGATCGCGCGCAACGAAGGCGTGGACAAGACGGGCTATCGGCTCGTGATCAACAACGGACGCGATGCCGGCGAGTCCGTGCCTCATCTCCACGTGCACCTGCTCGGCGGCAGACCGATGGCGTGGCCGCCGGGGTGATGCGAAGCGACGAGTAACTGGTAATTGGTAATTGGTTGTTGGTGAGCCGTTCGCCCCATCGCCACGCCAGCCGATACCCAGCGGCCAATTACCGATTACCAGTTCCTAATCACCAACCTCATCGCATGGGAAAATTCGGGAATTGCTGTGCGATCGCCACGCCGGCGCCGACCAACCCGCCCGCCACCACCGCCGGCATCCCGATGGGGGAAATCATCACCGTTGTGAACCCATCCTTGTCCACGATCTGCGCGGCGGCGCTCGGTTGCAGGTGCTGTCCGATGGTTTGGGCTTTGGGGAGTTTGTTCATGTCCACGAACCCGTCCAGACCCGGTACAGCCCCCGCGTGTTGCTTCGCCAATGGCGTGACGAATCCCCACACCCGTTCGAATAGCCTGCGGGTGTCGAGGTAGGTGTACGAACTCCCGCCCGCCGGCAACGCGTGGACAGTCCGTTGGTAGCCTGGGTCATCCGCGAGCGACTTCCCGGCTGTGGTTTGCCGGTCAATCAAGCTCTTCACTGTGTTCGTGTGGACGGCGAGGAAGAAATACTGGTCGGTGATTGCGTAGCAGGGATTCAATGGAACCGCGGGGACCTGCAATGCGTGGATCGCTTCCTTGCCATGCTGCACGTCCACGAACACACTTGGCATCCGCAGCATCTTGGACGTGATTTCATTGGGCGCGAGATCCCGGGCCATGTTCCACAATTTGTCGAGCGCGGCGCTTGCCTTGACCTTGTCGCGGACTTGCAGCGCAACGAACATCTCGGGCAGTTGGGCGCCATCGTCCCATTTCATCGCCACGGCGTACTCGGGGCCGATCGTGTTCAGCAGGTCTTTCGGCATGTTGACGCCGTTGGCGCGGTTGAACTTCTCCAACGCCAGCAATACTGATTGCACCTGCCCCGCGGGAGCGCTTTGCAGTTGCTGGAACATCGAGTCCCACGCTTTGGCGAGCTCCACTCTCTGCACCATGTAGAACAGAGTACCCTCACTCGTCAGCGGCAGGGTCTTGTTCGCGACAGGCTTCGATTCCGCACCCAGCTCGCCGCGGTTATCGGCGGGAGCGTCCACGAAAATCACATCCTGGAACGAACCGTTGGTCATCGTCGTCGTGTACGTGACCGCGCGCATCGCTTCGAGGTTCTTGAGCCCGCTCTGGAGTTGCGGCATGAAGACCGCGAACCCTTTGAGCATGCCCATCAACGGTTGCGGGTTTGCGTAGGCCAGCACCGCGTGGCCGGGCGGCATGCGACGGACGGCATTCTGATAACGCTCGTCGGTCGAGAGCGACGCGCTGCCGGCGTCCTTGTACCGGTCAATTGTATCCTGCATTGTCGTCTCGCGACTCGCCATCACCAATAGCGAGCCCAGATATGCATGGCACACGGCATTATCTCCCGACGCCAGCACGGTGTAATGCACTCCGCCGTGGCTCTTGGCGGTCTCCGTCCATTCGGCACGTGCTTCTTTGAGCTGTGCCGTTGCGTCTGCGAGCCAGCGATCGGCCTCAGCGCGGCGTTCCTTCACGTCCATTCCCATCAGGATGGGAGGAACATTCCTGAGATTCTCGAACGACGGGATCGCCAGGAACACCTCGCCCTCGGCCAGGTCCGTCGCACGCCGCGACAGGCTTGCGTAGATATTCTCGCCGACGCGCTGCTGGAAGGTTGTGCGGGCGAGCGAGACGGACTTGCCGAGGAACTCCTGCACCTCCTGTTCCGCCCAGATCTTGTGGAGCGCCGTGGTCTTGAAATCCTGCCGCGCTTGCCTGGCGTTGGGCAGGTCGAGGAACAGAAACGTGTCCGGCGGCAACAACGACGCGCCCGACGGCGTCGGCGCCTTGTGCGGCTTCAACAGATATGCCACGGAGACAACCGCGACGACCACCAGCAAGATCACGATCCATTTGAGTGCTTTCATAGAATCCTTTCTTGATTGTTTGACCGACGCCTCAGGCAGGCGTCACGACGTCTTCTTCCGTGCCGCTTCGCATTCTTCGCAGGGACAGGATGCGCGCAGCGCCTCGAACGAATACAAGCCCGTCCCATGCCCATCGCCCCACGTGGGGCGAACCGCGTAGCCGCCGACCGGCTCGATGCTCTGGAGTTGGAAACTCGCCGCCGTGAACTGCTGCGGCGCGCCGCGGTACACGTTGCCGAGGACATCCCGTTCGCCGCCGCACTGCGCGCATGGACAGGCCCGCCGCAGCGTTTCCAACTTGAAATAGCTCTCGTGCCCATCATCCCAGAGGATGGCCAGTTCGTCGTTGATCTGCTGGATGTTCTTGGGCTTCACGAATTGTGCGGTATCATTACAGCAGGCCATGAGAGGCTTCCACATCTTTGTTGTGTTGCTGCTCGCCGGCTGCGCGACGGAGGACCGCAACCCCGCCGGCTCGATCCATCAGGCCGCGGAGTCGGGCGACGTGGCCGCGGTGCGCTCGCTTCTCGATCGCAACTCCGGCCTCCTGGAGGCCCGGGATGAATACGGGCAGACGCCGCTGCACGTAGCCGCCGTTGCCTGCAAGACCGACGTCGCCAGGCTGCTGCTCGATCGCGGGGCACAGGTTGCCGCCACGAACAACACCGGCGGCACCCCATTGCTCTACGCCGCCAAATGCAAAGACCCTTCCATCGCGCGACTCCTGATCGGACGCGGCGCGAACGTCAACGCGGCGGACTCGAATCACTACGCGCCTTTGCATTACGCAGCGAACTTCGGGAACAAAGAACTGGTGGAGCTGTTTCTCGCCGAAGGCGCGGATGTGAATGCGAAGATCGAGTGTTGCTGGACGCCTCTCCAGTGGGCGGTCGCGCGCGGGCACAAAGAGATCGTCGAAATCCTGCTTGCCCACGGCGCCGACATTCAGGCGCGCGACCTCGCCGGTGCCGGGCCGTTGCACTGGGCTGCGAAGGAAGGGTACACGGAGATCGTCGAGGTATTGATCGCCGGGGGCGCCGACCTCAACGCGAAGGACAAACAGGGACGCACGCCGCTGCAGTATGCGTTGAGCGAGGACCGAACTGCGACGGCGGAGGCGTTGCGCCGCCTCGGTGGCCCGCAAGGAAACTCGGACGTCGTCCCACGCTGAAGCGTGAACTCTGAACGCCCTGTGGCTCGCAGACCGGTTCAGAGTTCACGCTTCACCGTGTTGCGTGAGATGCGAGCCGCGCCCTGTTTGCTCTTGCGGCACTTTCTTTGATTGCTAGGATGCGCGGGAATGACTCCGCTGGTATTCGCCATCGCCGCCGTTCTGTCGTATCTCCTCGGGTCGATCCCGACCGGCTACCTCATGGCGAAAGCGAAAGGCGTGGACATTCGTTCCGTCGGCAGCGGCAACATCGGGGCGACAAACGTCTTTCGCGCGCTGGGCAAGCCGGCAGGGATCATCACGCTGCTGGTGGATTGCACGAAAGGACTCGTGGCCGTGCTCGCGGTCCCTCCCGTCCTGCTACGCCTAGCGGCGGTGCGCGAGGATTGGCCCGACTTTATGTTTGTCCTCGGGCCTGAGGGTCGTTGGTCATTCGACATTGACCCGAAGGGACTTATGGAAATCCTTTGCGCTCTCGCGGTGATTCTCGGACACAACTACACCTGCTGGCTGAGGTTCAAAGGCGGCAAGGGAATCGCCACCAGCGCGGGAGCGTTGCTCGGCCTGGCGTGGCTCGCAACGGTGATCTGTCTCGGCGTGTGGCTGGTGGTGTTCGCCGTCGGACGCTACGTTTCGCTCGCCTCGATCCTCGCCGCAGCGGCGCTGCCGGTCGCGGTGTTCGTTATCCATGGCATCGGCCCGCTCCTCTTTCTGTCGCTTGTGCTTGCCGGGCTGGCGATCTGGCGGCATCGTTCGAACATCCAACGACTGCTCAACGGCACGGAAAATCGGTTCACGCGCAAGCCGAAGCCGGAGGCACCCACCCCATGAAAACCGCGGTCATCGGCGCAGGCGGCTGGGGCACGGCGCTGGCCATCGTGCTTCAGCAGAACCGCCACGAAGTCACGCTCTGGGGACGCGATCCGCTACTCATGGGCGTCATCAACGAACGGCGTCTCAACGCGGACTACCTGCCGGGCGTTCATCTCCCTGATGCCATCACCGTCACAAGTGAACTCGGCGAAACTCTCAACTCCGAGTTGCTCGTGCTCGCCGTCCCCTCGCACGCCATGCGGGACATTTGTCAGAAGATCAAATCCGAAATCCGAAATCCGAAATCCGCAATCATCGTCAACGTCGCCAAAGGTATCGAAGGCGATACCGGCCTGCGTATGAGCCAGGTGATCAAGGACGTGCTCCCTGACCTCGCTGTCGTCACGCTCTCCGGCCCGAGCCACGCCGAGGAAGTCGCGCGCGGCATTCCTACCGCCGTTGTCGTCTCTTCTCTCGATTCGAACGCGGCGGGGCTTGCGCAGAAGACGTTCATGACCGAACGCTTTCGCGTCTATACCAGCGCGGACCTGGTCGGTGTCGAACTCGGCGGCGCGCTCAAGAACATCATCGCGCTGGCTGCCGGCCTGTGCGACGGGCTTGGTCTGGGCGACAACTCGAAGGCGGCGTTGATTACGCGTGGGCTGGCCGAGATGGCGCGGCTCGGTGCCGCGCTCGGGGCGCAGCGCGAGACTTTTGCCGGCTTGAGCGGTCTGGGCGATCTGGTGGTTACCTGCACGAGTCGTCACAGTCGCAACCGCGCCGTGGGCGAGCGACTTGGCAAAGGGGAGAAGCTCGACGATATTCTCGCCAGCATGGAGATGGTCGCAGAAGGCGTTCGTAATGCCAGATCAGCCTACGATGTGGCGCGCAAACACGCCGTGCGTACCCCGATCACCGACGAAGTGTACGCGATTCTCTACCAGGAAAAGCCCCCGAAACAGGCGGTGAGGGACTTGATGACAAGAGATGCGAGGGAGGAGGGGTGATGGTTATTTGTTATTGGATGCTGGTTATTAGTCGCCCGTGCGGCGTGCGGAGCGGCCACGAATAACGATCAACCAATAACGAATAACGAGCACGCAGTTCATGGAACAAACCCGCCAAACTCAATGTCTGAACGGTCGGGCTGAAGTCGAAAACGACGCCAGCCTGATCGCTCGGTTCCGCAAAGGCGAGGAGGAGGCCTTCGATGAACTGGTTCGGAAGCATCAACAGCGCGTGTTCAACATCGCCTACCAGGTACTGCGGAATTTCGAGGACGCCAATGAAGTGGCACAGGATTCATTTGTGAAAGTGTATCAGCACCTCGCGGAGTTCCGCGGTGAGTCGGCGTTCACGACCTGGCTGTACCAGATCGTGACGAACCTCGCCCGCAACCGCGTGCGCTACAACCAACGTCGGCACAAGGACGACAGTGTGTCTCTTGACTGCGGCGAGGACGACGAGAGCGGGCAACCGCACATTCAACCGGCTGATCCCGCGCAGACGCCCGACAAGATCGCCGCGGTGGCGGAACAGACGCGAGTCATCGAACGCGCGATGGAACAACTTTCCGAGGCGCATCGCGAGGTGCTGGTGCTGCGCGTACTGCAGGAGTTGTCGTACGAAGAGATCGCTGCCGTGCTCGAGTGTTCGATTGGGACGGTGAAATCGCGCATCGCGCGGGCACGGGAAGAATTGCAGAAGGTGTTACGACAGGCGGAGAAATGAACTGCACCGAACTGGAAACGATCCTGCACGAGTTTGTGGACAACGAGCTCGCGCGGGACAAGCGTAACGAGGTGGCCAACCATCTCGCGTCGTGCCGTCGTTGCGCGGTGAAGGTGGCGGAGTTCGAACAGGCCGACCGGCAGTTGAAACGGATGGTGGTCGTCGAGCCGCCCGATGATTTCCTCCAGAACGTCCGCCGCCGGATCACTGAGGCCGGGCGCGAAGAAGTCCTTGCGGGAGCGCCCGCCTCCGAGGGAGGCGGATCGCGCGAATCGTTCTGGGAGAAGCTGGACCGCAAGCTGACGCTGCCGTGGTGGGTCAAGGTCCCGCTCGGGGCCGCGGCTGCGTTCGGCATCGCGCTGGCGGTGTTTGTGGCAATCCAGTTCGTTCGCGAGGAACAACAACGACGCGAGTGGGCGGAATGGGTCGAGGGCGACAACGGATCGGCCCCGCCTCCTCCATCGCGAGTGGATTCGTTGCCGTCTGAGAGCCTGACGACGGTGGCGAAGGAACCGGCTGCGACTGCGGAAGGGGTGGGCGCAGAAGATCTGAAGCCGCACGGTGCTCCGACCGATCTCGAAGTGCCGACGAAGCTGGAGTTGGCCGCGAAGGGTCCACCGCCAGACGATGCTGCGGCGATGACGTTGCTTTCCCCAGCGGCCGCACCCCCCCCAGTTGAAGAAGGCATGGGGACGGAGGCGGTTCGGACGGCGCGCGGGCCCGCGGAGGCACCAACCTTGCAGCCAAAGCCAGAGACCCTGGCCACTGGCGCACCCTCGTTGACGAATCCGAGCACAAGCGTCGCGGTCGCGATGCCCGCGCCTCCTGATCTTCGTGCGCCCGGCGCACCGCCGTCGCGGACGACGGAGCGCCCCACCAAGGCTGCGCCCCGCGAGTTTGCCAAAGCGACTGTGCCGCCGCTGACCAACCGGCCCCCGCCGCTGCAATCGGGTTGGCTTGATCTCGGCACGCGGATTTTCTACGCGAAGCCCGAAACCGACTTCGCTCTTGGTGGCTACGTTCGCGGGCGACTGGACGAGCGCGACCGGCTGACGCTGACCTCGACACAGGTCGAAGGAATGATCGAGTTGCTCGACGCGAAGCAGGCCGCTGCGCGGGGCACTCATGGTTGGTTGGAGCTGACGTCGTTGAGGTTTGTTGCGTCGCGCCCCGGTTTCGTGCCGAGCTACCCGTACATCGAAGGCTACCAGGACGAACAGGGCGAGTTCCACCCCATCTCGCGGCGGATTTACCGGGCCGGGGATTGAGTGGTGCCTGGTGATTGGTTGACTGGTAATGGGAATGCGTTGTCTGCGGTCGCCCAATTACCAATTACCAGTCTCCGATTACTTCGATCGCTGTTCCCACAATCGCAACAGCGGCACGGCGACCAGACATCCAATCCAGCCGGTAATGGAGGCATAGAACCCGATCCGTGGAGGGCGATACTCGAAACGGACTTCGTGTGTGCCTGACTCGATGCGCACGCCCTTCATGATGTAGTTGCAGCGAAGCAACTGTGCAGGCTGGCCGTCCACGGTCACGAGGAAGTTGGGGTCGTGCTTCTCGTTGAAGAGCAGGATGCCGGGACGGTCGGTTGTCACGCGGACTTGGGCGACGTTGTCGGTGCGATGCAGCCATTCGACTTTCGCCGCCGCAGCGCTCGGGACCGCGTTGGTCTGCGGAGCGAGGGATTCGGAAACGATCACTTCTGATTGCGGATCGAAGTCGGTTGCGACGATTTTCTGCAGACACTGCTTGTCGTCGGGAATCACCAGCCAGCGATCGTAGAACTTCATCCGCGGCAGGGCGCGGTTGACGCGGATGATGACCTGGGTGTTCTGGGTCGCCTGACCATCGGTGACCGGCGCGGTGACGATGACGTTGTTCGACATAGCCAGGTTGTAGGCGTACACGACCGCAAGCTGGTTCTGGAACAGCGGATCGGCTTGCAGTGCAGGCCAAAACTCGGCGGGGCCGATCAGGTACTTGCAGTTGGCGAGTTCCCAGTACCGTAACGGATTGCGTTCCATGGCGGCGAGGTACTGCTGGTAGTCCACGGGCATGCGCGGCATCTGCGGAATGTCGAGCGTCTGGATGCGATGGTATGGGAACAGGAACGTAAGCCAGTTGTTATAGAGCCCGAACATCCGGTGACGGGGATCGCGGGGCAAAATCTTGCAGCGATGCGGTTCGGGATCGTTCTTCAGGAACTGAATCAGGTTGTTCGCCGCGTACATCGGTTTCCACTCGTAATACTCGACGTAGTGGCGATTGGTCACGTACAGGTCCACGGTCGCGAGCAGGATCACCAGGCGCGGCGCCCAGACCTTGAGCGTAGCCGGGAGTGACGTGGCTCTCGTCAGCCAGAAACACAACACAGCGAAGATCCCGCTCGACACGGCAAGTCGCAGAAGGGCGTTGGACATATTCGCCACAATCACCGGACTGGCGTTTTGGAACTCTTGAGTGAAGCTGGCCACGAGTCTCTGATTTGAGGAAGAGATGTAAATCGCACCCAGCACCGCCGCGACCGCAATGCCGGCAAGGATTTTCCAAAGCCAACTGGCATTGAACCGCTTGTCCCGTTGTTCGAGAAGAAACTGGAAGCCGTATGCGGAGAGGATCGCGATCGCAATGGCAAACAAGTGCATGAACTTGTTCGGATTGCGGATGATGTTCATCTTCGGAATCGCGTAGAAAAAGTGGTAGAGCAGGAAGAATTTCCCGAACGCGAGCAGCAGCGTCACCACGGCGACAACAGACCAAAAAATGAGATCAAGCCGCACCGACGGGTCGAAAACCTCCCGGTAGCGTTTGCGGAACGCGAACACGCCAATGCTGGCAGCCAGAAAAATCGGCACGATACCGACGTAACTGGTATCGAGCTTGAATCGCGAGAACCCTTGCTTCGTCTCCTCGTAGCCCGCGCTCTGCCCGGTGCGCCCCCAGTATGGTCCCGTTGGACTGCTCACGCTCCAGCCAAAGAATCCCGGCGCGACCAGTTCCAGCGTCTCCTCCGGCGGATAACTCCACTGCGTGGCCCATTCCCAGCCCTGTTGTTTGTTCTCCTCGCTCAGATGGGCAACCCCCTTGACTTGGGATTGGTACTGACTCAGCACGACATTCGCCGCCACGAGTCCGCTCACCACTCCGCTCAACGCCAGTAGTCCGACGAAGCGCGCGATGCCTTTCTCAAACTTGATCTCCGGCACGCTCATCACCCGGAAGAACAGGTAAATGACAAATAGCCAGACGAAGAGAATGGCGAGGTCGGGTTGTTCCGACACGGTCAGTCCGAGAAATCCCCCGGCCACGATGCGCCAAGACCAAGCCTTCGGCCGGTTCAACGAACACTCGAGTGCCCAGAGCGTGGCGGCGAACCAGACGTAGCACCCAAATTTCCCTAAGTGGCCGGAATGGACTAGACTGAAGTTGATGCCGCAGTAGCCGTAGATCAAAGCCCCAAACGCAGAAGCCAATACCGAACGTTGCTGCCGGCGGAGGAACAAAAAGAAAAAGACGCCGGCACCGAAGGCGGCAAGCGCATAAGCCCAGTTCGCGAATAGGGGCAGGGGCAAGAGAAAAAGAAGCAGGTTTGTTACATTGGTTGGTGATTGCCCGGAGCCAAGACCGACCAGATGGTCATGTACCCAGTTTGCCATCCATGCGATCGGCAGCATTCGCTTCCAAGACGACAGCACGCCAAGCGGGTCATCCGAAGTGAACAGAACCAGATCGGAGTTCAGCGACCTCCAGAACGTGACGACGAAGCAGAGAGCGAGGAAAACCACAGCGGACAGGAATTGTTTGCAGCGGTCATTCACCGTGCGCCTCCGAGATCCAAGTGAACATGGCGGGGACAACTAGCACTGAGAGTTCCATGAAGCCAACGAAATTCTGCCCCATGTCGGGCGTCGGGCGTTCTTACGCCGTTGCTGCCCAGGGGGGTGAAATCCCACCGGATTCCTTGGAATCAAGCAGAGCGGGAAGCGGCTCAACCTGGCTCCGAAGCACGGCAGCATACTGCAGTATGAAGCTTTCCAGTCGTCGTCCCAGTCTCTCCCAACTCAAACTGGTCACTGCAAGTGTGCGCGCGTTGCGGCCCATGGCATCACACACAGCGGGGCTGGTAAGCACTTCATCCAAAGCTGCATTCGGTGCGAGAAAGTCGTCACACACCACACACGCAGCGCACTCGGAAAGCGTCCGCACATGGTCGCCGATAGAGTTGCATACTACAGGGCGACCCGCAGCCAAGTAGTCGTTCAGACGAATCGGTCCTCGGTAGTGGCAGTTGACTTCATCGTCTTCGATGAGCAGGAATACGTCGCATGCAGCCAGGTGAGCGGGCAACTCCGCGGCAACGAGCTTACCAGTGAAACGGATCTTGCAACGCGACGCGAACAACTTGGGATATTTTTTTGGATCGCAGGGGCCGATCAGATAGAAGAGCAGGTCCTGTTGGGTCAAGCTGCGGTAACGTTCCGCCAAGGCAATCATGGAGTTGATTTCCGTTGGCGTGATGCGGTCCCCGCTGCAAGTCCTGCCCACAATTAGAGGTTCGGATGGCAACCCTTTATCCCTTCGAGATTGGCTCTTGGTGGGTGGAAAAGTGATCTGCGAGTCTGCGCCTGAAGGCAGGTGCAGGCTACGCCACTCCGGGATCTGCAATTGCCCCCGCAACAGGGACAACAACGGGCGGGAGGTGGCAGTGCAAAGATCAGCACAGCGCTTAACCCCGCGCTCCAGCGCGCGGCTCACCCTGTACACAGGCACAGCGATGGATCTGTTCCAATGCTCATGCAAGCCGCCGGCTGTGAAAAGGTCAGCCCAGTCCGCCACAAAGATGGTCTCGGGTTTCAGCAACTTCGAGGCAAAGAATGGCAATGAGACGTTCGGCAGATGGTCGGAAACGAACACGACATCAAAACGCGAGGTCCCGACCATCAAACAACGATATAGGCTGTCCACCGGGCAGAATCCGCTGGCGGCGAATCTCTGCGGGACAGCAAACTGTGGTGTCTGAATGACTCGAACGCCCCGGTAGGTGTCCACCGATGCACGGAAAGTTCGTTTGGGTGAAACCGTCATCACGGTGGCGTCCCAACCCCATTCGACGAGGGAGCGCGCGAGATGAAAGTTGCGGAAAAATGTGCCGCGAGAATGGAAGTTATGGTTCAGAAAAAGGATGGACTTTGGCCCATCGGTGCGCGGATGGGTTCGTTTGGGTCGAAACTGAATGGTCGGGCTCACACAGAGATCATTGGCACGAACTGTGCCATGGTGAGAGACGTACTCGTTTGCCCAAACAAAAACTCGTCAAATCATGAGCACTTCAAACGCACGCATTCTCTTTTCCAACCCGCCATGGTGGGAAGGAACGGAGCGCAGATGGAAGATTTTGCCCGTTCGCCGTGCAGGCGTTCGAGCCGGCTCGCGCTGGCCGTTCACCTACCAGACACTCTCTCTACCGGGTTGGCGTGCGCCGTTTGAGTACCTGCCCATGCCGTTTTTCATGACCTATGCGGCATCATATGTCGCCAGGGAAATCGGAGCAGAAGTTGTCCTCCGTGACAGCATCGCCCGACGGGAATCGTACGAGAGTTACTGGAGCTACATTCGAAACAACCAATTCGATTTCATCTTCATCGAGTCAGCCACGCCAAGTTGGGACGAGGATTCAAAGACCATACGCCAGATTCACAAACTCTCGCCGAAGACCCAGATCGTGGTCTGTGGACCGATCACCAGCGTCAAAGCGCAGGAGATTCTGGAGCAGTTCCCGGTCGTTGCCTGCATCAAGGGCGAGTACGAAAAGGGGAGCGTGGCGGTGGTGAACGGAAAGCGAGGCGTCATCGAGCACGAACTGTTGACCGTGGCCGAGATGAATGCGGCACCCTGGCCCTTGTACGACGAGGCTGTGGCAACCGCTTACTTCGATCGCAACCCGCGCGGGGTAAAACTCCCCCAAGCGCAACTTTGGGCCAGTCGAGGTTGCCCTTACAAATGCATTTTCTGCGTCTGGCCCGCGGCGATGACGGGGAATGACCCAACCGGGGAAGGCAAACGCACGGTTCGCTATTACACAGCGAAGACATTGGAGCCATTCCTTCGACATATCATCGAGAAGCACGGTTACCGCTCGGTCTATTTTGACGACGACACGTTCAACCTGGGCAACCAGCACACGATCGAGATGTCCGAGATGATGGCGCGGATCGGACTGTCTTGGTCCGCGATGTGCCGCGCGGACACGATCAAGATGGAAACATGGTCGGTCATGAAACAGAGTGGCTGCTACGGCGTAAAGCTCGGATTCGAGAGCGGGAACCAGTACGTCGTGGACAAGATCGTGAACAAGCATCTCGATTTGAAGTATGCAGCGGAAGTGGTGCATCATTTAAGGAAACTCGGGATGAGCGTGCATGGAACGTTCACGATAGGCTTGCCGGGTGAAACGCCCGAGCAGGTCGCGGAGACGATTCAATTCGCCCATGCGCTCCCGTTGAACTCGCGCCAGATCTCCGGAACGGCGGAGATCGAAGGAACGCCTTTGCATACGTTACGCGGCAAAGGCAGCCTCGCCAAATATGAGGGTGCGACGATGGATGCGAATTACCGCCGCGAGGTGGACGGAAACAAGAAGGCGCAGCAGATGGCCATGGAACTGCAGAGCTCCTGACCCGCACTCACGCCAGACCGCGTTTCCGCAATTCCTTTGTAGCTTGCTCGACTCGATCCGTCGCGGTCTGAGTTCGTACCCAGCCGACCAACTCCTTCATTCCATCCTCGAAGTTCACGCGAGGCCGGTAGCCAAGAGCCTTGCTGATCTTCGAGATGTCCGCAAAACAATGGCGGATGTCCCCCTCGCGGAACTTCCGCACGATGACCGGCGGTTTGCGGAAACCCATCAGGCTGCTCAATGTCCGCGCGACATCGAGCACGCTCGTGCCGCGGCCGGTGCCGACGTTGAAGACCTCGTAATTCGCCTTCGATTTCTCCAGCGCAAGCAGATTTGCTTGTACGATGTCGCTCACGTGGACGAAGTCGCGTGATTGCCCGCCGTCCTCGAAGATCAGCGGCGGGTTCTGATTGAGGATGCGGCTCGAAAAGATTGCCGCCACTCCCGTGTACGGATTCGAGAGCGCCTGGCGCGGGCCGTACACATTGAAGTAGCGCAACGCCACCGTCGGGATTTTGTACGCGCGCCCGATGCTCAGGAACATCTCTTCGTGGTCGCGCTTGGTGATGGCGTAGATCGAGGTGGGGAACAGCGGTTTGTTCTCATCCGTGCCCAGTGGCTTTGCGCTTCCGGCGCATTGCGGACACCGCATCTCCCAGTCCTTGCGCTGGAGTTGAGAACGCGGGCGTAATTGCGGATATACCACGCCGCACCGGCTGCACTCATACTTCCCCTCGCCATAGATGGACATCGAGGAAGCCACGATCATTTTGCGAATATCCGCCCGACGTTTCAGAATTCCTTCGAGCACAACAGCGGCACCCAAACTGTTCACCGAGACGTAGTTCGCGATCCGATACATGGACTGGCCGACTCCGACCGCAGCGGCCTCGTGATACACGACGCTGATTCCCCGAAGCGCTTTCGCGACCGTGCCGGCATCTCGCACATCGCCTCGGACGTATTCCGCACCCGGATTGCGGTACCCCGGCCATCGCGGGCGTTTCCCATGAACCTGTGATTCCAGACAATCCAACACGCGCACGCGGCACCCCCGACGCACGAGTTCATCCACGATATGTGATGCGATGAACCCCGCACCGCCGGTGACCAAGATTCGCTCTTTCATATTGGGGTCGTTCACTAGCCAACATCGGCGGCGAATAACAAGCGCAAACCGGGGAAGCGCGGCTTAATTCGATCCAGTACCGGGCGGTTTTACGGACTCGATGCTGACTCGTTCGACCAGGAAGGGCACCCGCGCCTTTTGCCAATGTGAATCCGAAAACTCCAATGCGGCCGGCCCGGGCGGCAACGCCAGAGGCCCGATCTGGATTTTCACGATCTGGTTCGCGGGCAGTGTATAGCTCTGGTCGGTGGAAACACGAATCGCCTTGGCGGCGCCGACAGCAATCCCGGTAACGAACACGTTCACTTGGTTTGTCGTTTGCGCCAGATTGTACAAATCGAGGACTGCCTGTCCCTCCAACACGCGCCAGTCGCGATGGTCCTGGGTCTTGGTGTAGCCCCAGCCGGAGCCGTAGAACGAGACAAAGTCCTGTTTCGATTCTTGCGCCCTAACGAGCACATCCTCGCGGGTGTTGTAGAAGAGTTCGACGATCAGCCGGTTGGTGTTCGCGGCGTAATAGTCCTCCCGATTGGCAAGCCCGAGGGAACGGAGTTTCATGCCGGCCTCGTTGGTGAATGCCACGTGCCGCGCAAAAAACTGACGCGGCCATTCCCAGTAGCCGACGGAGGGTTCTTCAAAGTAATGTTTCGTCATCTCACAATAGGCGGCATCCGGATAACTGGCGAAGAAGTTGGTGGCGGTGTCGCGCCAGCGAACCTGTAAGAACGTCTGCAGCGGCTCATCGGGCACGGTGTAGGTGTAGATGACGTTCGTGGCCGGCTCCGTCTTGAATTCGCACCACGACTCAAACCAGCGATCCACCAGAATCAGCGTACCGCGCGGGAGGTTGGCGTCCACCCAGGAGTTAATCAGCTTGTAGGGTGTCGGTTTGCCGGTCAATTGAGTGCAGGCATATGCGGGAGCCAACCACAACGCCACGGCAGCGATGGTCAGAGTTCCAGCCGGCCAGAGTTCGCTTTGGTTTGGCCTTTTCCAAACTCCCGGCAGCACTTCTGAAGAAAAGACGAGACCCAATGTCAGAAACGTCAGATACAAAGGGAGCAAGGCGACAAAGTACCGCGAAGAGAACGGCATCCCGGACGACTGCCGGGACAGCATGGCCATCACAAACCCGGCAAGCATGAAACCAAGCAGTAGAGCCATTCGGTTATCCTGCCGTAGTCGTTCCAAACACACACCCAACCCTAGCGCCACTACGACAACCGTGAAAAGCCCTCTCAATGCGGTGTCCCCCCATGCGAACGAGGAAACCACCCGCCACAGCCCGACGAAGGCCGGGATCTGATTACCTGTACGGAAAATCGTGAGAAGGTGCTCCCGATTCTGCGACGAGGTAAATTCAATCATCTGTTTGAGTCCCCACGGAACGACCAACAGCGGCAACCCAATGATCAAAAACGTCCCGAGTATAATTCCGTGTTGCCTGCCAAACTTCTTCTTGCGCCAAACATCGAGTCCGAAGCAGACAACGACCGTGCCGGACACCAGCACAGCCAACGGCCAGCCACTAGGTTGCGAATAGCACAACAGAAAAAAGCCGAAGCCGTTTACCGCGTAAAACCACTTCGACAGTGCCTTGCCGCCGCGCACGTGATCAAACGCCCAGAACGCAGCCCATAGTCCAAGGAACGAACCCAACAGCAGAGGTGGGTAATGGTAAGCCTCTCGCGAGATCTGGAGATGATACGGATTCAAAGACAAAATCAAGGCGAGGACCAAACCGAACACTCTCCCCCGCAACGCGGCGCCAAATCCATACGCCGCCAACATTGTCACGATACCCCAGAGGGCGCTCGGCAATCGGACGCTGAAATGATTCACCTCGAGGCCCCAGAAACCGACGAACCACGTCGTGAACGCGGGCGAGAAGGGGAATTGTCCGGAGAGTCCTTGCAGTTCCAGCCAACGGTTCACAACGTCGCCGGCAGAGAGATTGCGCTGAAATATGTCCCAGAAGAATCCCTCGTCAGCGCGGAACGCGGCCAAACCGAGGTCGTGCAATCGAAAGAACGCCCCCACTCCAAGAACCAGGAACAAAATGCCGTAGGCGACATTGCGATGTTCCGCCAGCCATTTTTCCACGTTCTGCATCAGTTCATTCTTTGACGAAGTCCAAGCATTGGTCGTTCATGCTGTGAATCGAGTCCCGCCTGCATACCAGATTGCACGATGCCGTTCCAAGTAAGATCACACTTCCCTTGGTTTTGCAGGCTTGCATGGTTTCGATCCTTGTGGCACTGCAACGGGAACTTCGGCAACGCGCTGCGCTATGCACGAACAACTCTATCAAGACATCTACCAGGCAGAGCTCACCCATTGGTGGTTTCGCGCCCGAATTCACATTGTGACCACGCTGATCCGGCATTTCGGCCCGTCGGTTCGTCCGTTGCTGATTGCCGACGTAGGCTGCGGCATGGGGGCAACGCTCGGTGCGCTGTCGCAGTTTGGTTCGGTGGTCGGGGTGGATTCTTCGGCCACCGCCCTCTCCTACTCCGAGAGCCGCGGACACCCGCTGCTTGCCGCGTCGGCGCTACCTCATCTGCCATTCGAGACCGGCCGCTTCGACATCGTTTGCGCGCTGGATGTGATCGAGCACATTGACGACGATCACTGCGCGGTGAAAGAGCTGTGGCGCATCTGCAAACCCGGTGGATTGCTCGTTGTCACTGTGCCAGCCTTCCAATGGCTCTGGAGCGAACACGACGACATCAACGAGCACAAACGTCGGTACTCGCGCCAATCGCTGCGCGATTGCCTGGCCGTCAACGGCACCGAACTGCTGCGGTTGAGCTACATGAACTGCGTGCTCGCGCCCCCGCTGATGGTGTTTCGATTGCTTCGCAATTGCCGGCAGCGAACTAGGTCGGCAACGGCATCCTTGCGTTCTGATGTGTTCATGTTCCCGCGTCCGATCAACGCATTCTTTTATGCACTCTTTGCTTCGGAAGCCATATGGCTGAAACACGCGTGCCTCCCGTTCGGGGTGTCGCTGATCTGCGTCGGACGAATGTCGGCGACTGCGAGTTGACTTTGCGGGAAAGTTGCGAGATAGATTGAATCGTGAAGGCCTCATTCAGGTCTCGGGCTTTTGCATCCATTTTCGTCGGGTTGCTCCTCTCTACTCCATCTCGCGCCCTCGAGCCCGAAGTCGCCGAAATCGCTTTCGAAGCCAGTTGCGCCAAGTCATCCGGTGGAACGAACTCGTGGCCGGCCTGGGTTCGAGCCGTCGAACAACAAGATGGAGAATTCACCGACCAACCGGCCTGTTGGCGAGCCGCCCAAACTCAGTCACCCGGGTCGGGCCGCCTTTCGATCGTTCTCGACCGCGAGGTGATGAAGGAGGACCTCGCCATGAGTATCCTCTACGAGGAGAGCGGTGACGCCGACCTTGCCGTGCAGTTGTTCGATGCCAACAAGCAGGTCGTCGCGCTCGACCTGTTCTCGAACCTTGTGGCCTTGGGGAAAGACGCGAAGACGGACACGTTCATCGTGCCGCTTCGCAAGTATCCCACCGCCACCACGATCACCCTGCGGCGGATCACCGGCGAGATCAAGGTGTATGGGATGATCCTCTTTCCGGTCGTGGCGGAAGTGGAAGGTGAAACAAAGACGATGGAGGAGTTGGCGAAGCTGTTGGGCGATCCGCTCAGTCCACAAAATCCGCTGGCCAAACACATGGAGAAGCTGGCCAAGGTCAAAGGCATTCCGACAGCCAAGCTGGACTCAGCTAGGGAGGCCAATACGAAAATCGAGCCGGTTCCCCTCAGGAGCCGGTCGGGGGATGGCACGCCAGAATCCCCGGCGGTGTTGGATGGGAGTCTGATCCTGACCTTGGACAATCGGACAAACTGCGTGCTCGTAGGGTCTCAGCGATTGACCACATCGGAATTGCCGCCCGGCCGTTACGAAGTGACAATGAGACACCGAAAGGGAGAGGCAGCCCAACCAGTTTACGTTAGTGCGTATGGACATAACCCGCCCTTCGTGGACCTGATAGGCGCGTTGAACACAGGCGGCGACAAAGTCTGGATCGAGCTTCCTCGGGGCGGTGTGATCGGAGCGTTCCTGGGCTCGTCGCGGGAGCAGGCAGACGCATACTCCGTGGAGATTGTCATTCGCGAGAAAGCGAGCAACGAGCAGCTCGTTATTGAGTTGGCGACTCCGGTCAACGCAGTCACGTTGGATCCACAACGCGCGACATCTCCCTTCCTGTCACCGGGAAAGTACCGGCTTACCATTGGAGGCGAAGGAGTCCGACAAGGACAAGGTCCCAACGATCTGCTTCTCCATTGGGCTTTCATCACCGCGGAAGGACAGGACTCCACATTTGCCACCACGCTCCATGGAGATGGAGCCACCACCACCGTACATCTGCCGCGAGGCGGGCGAGTCGGAGCTTTCCTTTACGACGTCTATTCCGGCGACAACTCCGGCTCGGTTGATCTCACGATCGAACCAGTCCGCTGAGAGCAGTCGCGCCGTTCGTCGCTCTCCCTCCGGCCAAAAACCTGTCATTGACCCATCGCCGCTCCTCCCTTACAAACGGCCGCAACATGAGCGACGGCACAAAATCTCTGGTGGGTATTCTGATGGGCAGCGACTCGGATTGGCCGACGATGAAGGCGGCAGCGGAGGCGTGCGCGGAATTCGGTGTGTCACACGACGTGCAGGTGATGTCCGCCCATCGGACTCCCGACGACGTGGCGGAGTACGCCAAGGGCGCCTACCAGCGAGGGATGAGGGTGATCATCGCGGGCGCGGGCGGTGCGGCACACCTGGCGGGCGTGGTCGCGGCGTTCACCACCCTTCCCGTCATCGCGGTCCCAATCGAATCGAAGTCGCTCAAAGGGCTGGATTCGTTGCTCGCGATGGTGCAGATGCCGGCAGGGGTGCCGGTGGCCACGGTGGCGATTGACGGCGCCCGCAACGCCGGTCTGCTCGCGATCCAGATTCTCGCGACGAGCGATGCCACGCTTCAGGGTGCTCTCGTTAAGTTCAAAGCGAAGTTGGCGGAGGGCGTGCGGGAGAAGAATCGTAAGCTCCCGAGGAGCTAGGCCGCAGGGTTGTGCGACGGAGGCGGCGGATTGGTTGTCTTTTGAGCGAGAAATGCTAGGATGTTCCCGCATGAATAACTCGGTCACTGAGGTGCAAGTGCGGGGCGTGTTGCCGACCACGAACGGCTGCGCGGTGTTCCTGGGCAACGACGAGAAGGTGTTTGTGATTTACGTGGATCACAGCGTGGGCGCGGCGATCACCATGTTCATGCGCAAAACCCCCAAGGAGCGCCCGCTCACCCACGATCTGATCGCCAGTATTTTTCAGGGCCTCGGCGTGAAGGTCGAACGCATCGTCATCAACGATCTCAAGAACAGCACCTACTACGCGCGGATCATTCTCAACGTCGAAAACGAGCTCGGCAAGAAGATCCTCGAAGTGGACGCCCGCCCCAGCGACAGCATCGCGCTCGCGGTCCAGTCCAAGAGCCCGATCTTCGTCGCCAAGAAAGTGTTCACCGAGGTGGATGACATGTCCGAGGTTCTCAAACGGATGAAGCAGGAGAACCAGGACGAAGCGGAGGAATGACCGCGACACGAACCGCCTGTCGCGCTGTCCAATCCGATGGCATTCATGGACGCCCCTCTCCATCTGCGGCCCATGTCCATCGGCGAAATCCTCGACCGCAGTTTTCGGCTGTATCGCAACCACTTCCTGAAGTTCTTCCTCGCGGTGTTGCTGTGCCAATCCGTCGGGTTTGTCCTGTTGCAGGTGTACCTCGCGCGCTGTTTCATGCCGTTCTATCACGTGATCCAGAAAGCCAGGCTCTCGGAGTTGGAGATGCCGGATTTCCCACCCGAAGTGCTGTTCAATCTCGCGGTGGGAAGCTTCTTCTTCTTCTCCATCTACGCGGTGTTGTCGCTGTTGTATCTCGGCGCGCTGATTCATCTCGTCAACGACACGTTCCTCGGAAAGACCACCGGCATCGCCGAGTCGTACGCGCGCACCGTCCGCCAGCTCTGGCCGCTGATCCGAGTCAACGTCGTAAAACTGAACATCCTCGGCATCGCGTTCCTGCTGTGGCTCTTTCCCATGAGCATCTTCCTGGCGCATCGCTTCTGGTGGGTGGCGATCGCGTGGGCCATCCCCGGCTTGCTGCCGTTGCTGTCCGGCTACCTGTGGTTGTCGCTCGTCAGCATCGTGCTCATTCTGGAGAAACGCACCATCTGGGACAGCCTGCGACGGAGCGGGCGGCTCATGTTCCAGATGAGCGAACAGGGCTTCACCCGCACGAATGCCTTCCGCATCAGCATCCTCCTGCTGGTGATCTTCGCGGTGAAGACGGTGATTCTCTGGGTCAGCCAGGCGCCGTTTGCGGTGTGGAAGGTGTTCGAGGCGTTCCGCGATCCGTCGTTGCTCGGGCAGTACAACCGTTCGACGCTCGACTCGGTCTTTGAGTTGATCAACATGGTCATGCAATCGGCCACCGCGCCGTTCGGGTTGGCAATGCTCGTCCTTTTCTATTTCGACATCCGCATTCGCAAGGAGGGACTCGATCTCTCGCTGCGCCTGCAACGGCTGCGTTCACAGCTACCGTCGCCCCAGTTGCAGAAAGCATGAAGCACACGTGTCTTATTTTCTGCATCGTCGCGTTATTCTCAGGCTCGGTGTCCGGGGAGACGCAGCCATCGCCTACCCAGTATCTCGATACCATCCTCCGCCTACTACGCGTGGTGCAAAAGGAAATGCAGAAACAGTCCCAGGAGCCGAGCGACCGCTGGCAGCAGGACCTGGTGGACCTGACCGATCCGCTGTTGCAGGCTTCGTCTGATCTCTACCGTTCGAGCGCCAGCGCGGGCACGCCCACGCCGGCGTACGGCCTGCGCATAATGCTAAACGTTCTGCGGGCGTCCCGCGACCCGAAGCATGCCGTTTCCAACGCAGAAGAACTGGTGCAGATGGTTAGCTTCCTTCGTTCCGAATACCAACTCGCCGCGAAGCAGGCGACGCCGCAGACAGCCAGCTTCACGCGCACTCAAATCCGGGACGTGCTGCTGGGCGTGCTGCAACGCGCCGAGTTCCAGCAGGCGACCAAGCCGAGCGTGTTCGATTACTGGCTCAACAAGATCATCGTCAAAGTCATTGCATGGCTGCGCAGCATCTTCGACAGCCAGGCCATGCGCCAGACCGGCAAGTACGCATACATCTTTCTCTGGGCGGTGTATGGAATCGGCGGAGCGTCGATCATCTGGTTTATCTACCGCGCCTGGTCGCCGCGACGGAAGGTCACACAGACCGACGCAGAAGCGAGTTCGCGAGCCGCCGGACTCCTCACGCCCGATGCACACCGCGCCGAAGCGGAGGCGTTCGCCAAAGCCGGCAGCTACGCCGCGGCGATGCGGTCGTATTTCCTGATGATGCTCGCCCAGCTTGAGCAACAGCAGATCGTTGCCCGCAACCGCACCTGGACGAACTCAGAGTACGTTCGCGCGTTCGGTCATCGAGTGAGCGACCGCGAGCTTTGTTCGCGCATGTCGCTCCTGACCGCCCGATGTGACCGCGTCAGCTATGGCGGGGACGCATGTGACGAATCAGGTTTTCTGAATTTCCGCACCGAGGTGGAGGGCTTTCTGGAATCCGTCGCCACCGTCTCGACATGACCAAGCGTTTCCAATGGCTTCTGCTCGCCGTGCTGCTGGCCGTGCCGCTGATCGCGGCGATGTATTTCGGCGCGCACAAACCCACCGAGCGCGTCTCGCTCGCGCCGAGCAGTTACAGCGCGGCCCCGCATGGTACAAAGGCCGCATTTCTCATCTTGGAACGGCTCGGCTACAAACCACGCCGATGGCGGCTCGAATGGTCCCGCTTGAAAACCGAGCGCGGCATTCTCGTGTACGCGCCCTCCGAACCGCTGAACTCGGGTGGACGGTATAAGCCATTGAGCGCCCCGGCCGCGCGCGAGATCGAGAGCTGGATTGCGCGCGGCAACACGCTCCTCTACTTTCTCAATCCCAACGAACGCCAGATTTCTCGCAACGCATTGCTCTCCCAACTCGGAATCAATCTCCTCTCCGAAGAACTGCCCAGCGAGGTCGAGCGCACGCAGACATTGCGTCAGTTCCTCCCCACGCGAATCGAGCGCGACTACGATTATGTCCTGCCCGTGCCCTGGACCGCGAATGTGCGCCGGCTCAGCGGCGATGCCGTGCCTGCATTTGCCGCCGACGCCGGTCGCCCCGTAGTCGTGACCGATCGCATGGACTTCGGGCATGTGCACCTGATTCCATACGGGCACGGACGCATCTATCTGTTCTCGTCGGCCAGCTTCATTGACAACCAGTTCATCGGCCGCTCCGACAACCTGACGCTGCTGCTCAACATCCTCGACCGAGAGCGGGCCAAGAACGGCGTCGTGCTCTTCGACGAATACCATCACGGCTACTCGGCGGAGTTCGGCGCGGCGAGTTTCACCCAGCTTCCCGTCGTTCGCTTCGCGGCGTGGCAGGCGCTGGCCTTGTTCGCCCTGTTCGTGGTGTCGTCGTGGCGGCGTTTCGGCCGACCGGTGCCGCTGACCCGCGACGTCCGCCGCTCGATCCGCGAGTACACCCAATCGCTCGGCAACCTCTACCTCCGCGCCCGGGCGCATCGCGAGGCGCTCGATTTTCTGTTCCAAGGATTGCGTCGCAGTCTTTGTTCCCGCTATAACCTGCCCGAATCCGCGACGCACGGCGTGATCGAGGATCGGTTGCGCGGCCAACGCGGCGCCGCGGAGGCGTGGAGCGAATTGGTGCGGGACTGCGAGCGGTTGCTCGAACGAAACAAGATCGCCAACGCCGACCTGCTGGCCGCGGCAAAACGAATCGAGGAATTTCAAAAGCTGATTGCCTGAGAAGAGATGGAGTGGGGAAGAAATGGAGCGCTGGAGTAATGAGCCGATGCATCGCTTTTTCTTCCCAACTCTCCAATACTCCTTTACTCCAACACTCCAATGATTCAGAACCACTTCGACCAACTCAAACGGGAACTCGCCAAGGTCATTGTCGGCCAGGACAAACTGGTTGAGCAGGCCATCGTTGCTTATTTCACCGGCGGCCATGTGTTGCTCGAAGGCGTGCCCGGACTCGCCAAGACACTGTTCGCCAAGGCGCTGGCGCAGACGTTGAGCGCGCAGTTCAAACGCATCCAGTTCACGCCGGACCTGATGCCGTCCGACATCCTCGGCACGAACGTCTTCAATCTGGAAACCCGGCAGTTCACGCTGGTGAAAGGGCCGATCTTCACCGACCTCCTGCTTGCGGACGAAATCAACCGCACGCCGCCGAAGACGCAAGCGGCCCTGCTCGAAGCCATGGAGGAGCGGCAGATCACAATCGAGGGCAAGGCGTACGCGCTCTCCCCGCATTTCTTCGTGATCGCCACGCAGAACCCGCTTGAGTATGAGGGAACATATCCGCTGCCCGAAGCGCAAACGGATCGTTTCCTGATGAAGATCACGGTAACGTATCCCGAGCCGGCGGATGAATTGCAGGTGCTCCGACGCCACCACGAAGGGTTTAATCCCATCGCCGCGCCGAAACTCGAACTGGCGCACGTGATCAAGGAGACCGATGTCGTGGCGATCCAGAAAGCGGCTACCGCGGTCAAGGTGGATGCGAAAATATTCGACTACATCCTGCAGATCGTGACCACGACCCGGCGCAGCAGCCGGCTGACTCTCGGCGGGAGTCCGCGCGCGAGCATCAGTCTGTTAACAACCTCCAAGGTCCTCGCCACGTTGCGCGGACGCGATTTCGTTACGCCCGATGATGTGAAGGAGATGGCGCATCCAATCCTGCGTCACCGGCTCATCCTCAAGCCCGAGGCTCAGATCGAAGGATTCACCTCCGACCGCGTGATCGAGCAGGTCCTGAACGAAGTCGTCGTGCCCCGCTGACCGTCAGCGCCCAAGCGTGTGGCGCAGGGCCGATTCGAGTTGGGGGAACCGGAACTGGAAGCCGGCAGCTCGGAGTTTCGCCGGCTCGACGCGTTGGCTGGCAAGCAGGAGGGCGTCCGCCATCTCGCCAAACGCCAACCGTGCCGCGAACCCGGGCATCGGCAAGAGTGTGGGACGACGGAGTACGCGCCCCAGTGTTTTCGTGAACTCGCGGTTGGTCGCCGGGTTCGGAGCGACGACGTTCACGGGACCGTTAAGCGTCTCGTTGGTCAGCGCGAACTGGATCGCCGCCACCGCGTCGTCAAGCGCGACCCAGCTCCAATACTGCCGTCCGTCGCCGATAATCCCTCCCGCGCCGAGCCGAAACGGCGTCAGCATTTTTGCCAGCGCGCCTCCCCGTCCGCTGAGCACCACACCGAAGCGGAGATTCACGACACGGATGCCTGCGTCCGCCGCGGGTTTGGTCGCCGCTTCCCATTCACAGCAGACATGTGCGAGAAAATCCGACCCGGGCTTGCTGTCTTCGCGCAACACCTCGTCACTCCGATTGCCGTAATAGCCAATGGCCGACGCACACACCAACACCCGTGGCGGCGTTGGCAGTGTGGCGATAGCTTCACAAAGCAATCGCGTCCCCTTAAGCCGGCTGTCGTGGATGCGCAGCTTCTTTTCCGCCGTCCATCGTCCCGCAATGTTTTCGCCGGCAAGGTGTACGACGGCCTCATTTCCCTCTAGCACGTCGGGAGCGAGTTTTCCCGCGTCAGGATTCCAAAACCGCGCCGGCTGCCTCGTTCGCAGCAATGGCCGCACGGTGTGTCCGTCTCGCGTGAGTGCGGAGCAAAGGGCCGAACCAATCAATCCTGAAGATCCCGTCACAAGTACGTTCATGTTGATTCGTCTCCGATTGCCATGATCCATAGATGCCAGATTCGGCGGTGCAGATTCATGCGCAACAGCGCAGATCCGCCAGACCAAACCGCTTTGGCTCGTGCAAACCATGCCGGACCTGATCCTCCGTAAAACGAGTCCCTGGTCGCAGATCGTGGGGCGATTCGTCCGCCCTTGGCAGTGGTTCAACAATCCGTTCCGACAGGATGCGCGTTCGAAATGGCCTCCCACGAACCCGGTGCCGCCGGTGATGGCGAGTTTCATGCGTGCCTCACAGTTGTTTCATCGCCGGGCCGGTCAAGGGATCCAACCGCGTCGGCGAGGCAAGAGGCGGTAGCAGTGCCCGCTTCCGCATCGCCGAAAACACCGCGAGGTTGAAGAAGTGCATGAAGCCGAGCACCAGCAGCACGAGGCCGACCTTGGTGCTGAGGAACTCGATCGCTTGAGCCATGTCGCCCGGCTTCTCGCCGTAACGCAGCGCGAGCGTCACGTACCCGACGTTGATCAGGTAGAAGCCGACGACGAGCAGGTGATTGACCGAACCGGCGATGGCTTCGTTGCAGTGAAAACTGTCCACGAGGAACACGCGGCCGTTTTTGGAGAGCGTCCGCGCAACCCACATGGTCAGTGCCACGCTGATGCTAAGATAGAGCAGGTAGGTCCATATGATGTAGTTCATTTGGTTGTCCTTTGGTTTGTGTGTTGGTTGTTCATGGTTACACCCACCGGCCCAAGAGAGTCTGCGGCCGCCTCTGCGCCACAGTCCGACTCACCTGAACCGTCTCCCTCGCGGCCAAGCTCCATCCGAGCAGGCCGCACAACGAGAATCCAAAAGCGTTCAAGATGCCATGTGTCCGCGCCATCTGCGGAATGCTCATCCAGACTTCGCCACGCGCGTCGCCGAGTGTAAAGAGAATCGCGCAGCCCGTGGCCGCGATGACCGACGCGACGGAGATGACGAGAAGAACCTGGGCGAGTCGCGGTCGAATGCCGGGCAACAGCGCGAGCGTGAGCCCCGCTTGCACGACAAGCCCTGTTGTTAGAAGGAATGCGGCGACCGCTCGCAGCCCGGCAGGTGAAGCAAGAACCCGGTTGCCATCAACGGGCTGCCGACGATAATGGCTGCTGCCGCGCTGCGATACGCCTTCAGTCGAATCGTATCAAATCGTGAAACAGGTGTTTCATCAAAAGAGCGCATTCGATCCCAAAGATGCTCTAAAATTGAGCAATCCGTGCGAAATAACTCCTGTAAAATGTGTTTGTAAAATGAAATATCTGTTTCATGGTTAAAACACATTCGGTTTTTGATTCGGCTTCCACACACGCCCACCAGGACGGGCGCGAGGAGCGCCACGTAGTGGAAGTGCACGGCGACCAGCAACACCCACGGCTCGTGGAACCCAAGCGGCGTCGCGCCGAACCGGGATTGAACCAGTCCGATACCGCCAACGGGCAACATCAAAAGCCCGGCGCAGTAACAAGCCTCGACCCTGTCGCAGGGATTGTTTGGCACAAGTCGGTCCAACCCGCCGAGGCCAGCCAGCACGGTAACCACCAACCAAGGCGTCGCCAGCATCGCGGCGGCTGCTTCCTGCGGCCGCATGAACGAAACGGCCACCAGTATTGCCGCGCCTGGCTGAAACGCGCGCGCTGCGCGGTACCGTGGGGAGAAATCGGTACTCCCGGCCAGCTCCAGCACCTTCGGCCCAAGCACCAGCGGTGCAAGCAAGAATAGTCGCTCGATTGAACCCAAGCCGACTTCGCTGCGGCCAGGCACGGCCAGCAAGAGGAGCCAGACAGCCGTTCCCAGCGCCGCGCTGCCTTGAATCCGTGCGGGCTGTCGGATGTGCATCGTGAATCTCCTTCAACCGCGCCACCCATGCCATCCGACCAAGCCGAGGTACGTCGCCGTGAGAGCGAGGAACAGAGAGGTCAGTAAGAGATGTGCGATCACGAACCGCGTACCCCGCGGCCAGTCGGCGTGGGTGTGATAGCCGAAATCAATCACCAGCCGCATCAGCCAGAACAGGCGGATGAACACGGCGAGGCCCACCGCAGCGCGGTCGCCTTGCAGCAATTTATCGTGCAGGAACAGCGTGAGTGTTCCGAACGCGATGAGCACGACAAAGTGACCGATGCCGGCCAGCCAGAGCGCGACGTTGAAAATGATGACGCGGTGGACGAACGGCGGATGAAAGAGCCAGAACACGGGCACGGCAATGACAAGCAGAGTGATGAGTCGGCTCGTGGATTTCCGTTCCATGAGCACGCCCAATCCTTGTACTGCAAAGTAAGCGGTGGGCAACCCGTAGCCAGCGCCTGCCGGCACCGAGATCACGAGCTCATGCACGAGACCGGAAGTCAGAAACACCGCCATGACCGCCCATGCCGCGCCCCAGCGCCGGCAGATCGGCCCGAACACAAACTCATGTGCCAGCCGGTGAAAGCTGAGATTCCAACGTTTGCCCCAGAACTCGCGGAGCTACGTCGCGAGCACTGGTGAACGCATGATTGGTTGCGCATTCACGCCAGCACGACGCCACGCGAGGGAAAGCACATGGAACGTCCCGAAGTGCAGCAACAAAATCAGGCCGGCCATTCCGGTCCAACCGCTAACCAACGGGTACTGGGGTGGAACGAGCCGCGCCACGCCCCAGATCAAGGCAGCCCCAAGAGCTGTCTTGGCGATCGCGAGCATCCATTCGCGGGTGTGAGTCACAGGAACGCGGGTTTTCTCGTTCAAGAACGAATGGGCGTCCATTCCCGGCCAGAGGATCAGGTAGCCAAGCGACCGCCAGCGACCACCGCGCGTCTGCCGCCGAGTGAGCCACTTGCAGCCGGCGTAGTAGATGCCGGGCTCGCCTTGGTGCCGCACGTACGTTCGAAGGTTCAGGAACTCGTGGTTTCAATGGGAAAGAACAGCCACCGCCCGAGTCGTCCGCCGAACGACGGACGAAGCCGGCGCATGGTGAACGAGACGAGGCTGACGTACGCTTTGCCGTCGCGCGTGTCCCACTCGAAGGGGACGAACGGTTGCAGCGCAGCGGGCTCGACCTCGTAGTGGACCATCTCGAACTCATCCCAGTTATTCACCAGGAACGGGCCGCCCTCGGTACAAAGAAGACGCTCCCAGGCTGCCTCGCTCGCGGTTAGCTCGTCCGAGTCTATTAGTTTTGTAATTTCAGTAATGAAAGAACTATGACTACAAAATTGTTTAGTCGGCCTTCATCCCTACTAATTCGCGCACCTTGCTCCCCACCTTGACGAACTAGACCACGGCATTTTTCGGCAACCTGCGGATCTCGTGATGCCAAGAGGTCATCGTGTCGAAAAAATCGAGCATCTCCTGGATGCGCTCTTTGGTATGGGCCTCGGCGTTGCCGCTTTCCTCCAACTCGGCCACGCACTCGCGCAAGACCTTGAGAGTGGGATCAATCTCGCGCCGCTTCCGTTCGTCGAGGACGATTTGGAACATTTGCCAGACATCTTTGAGGGATTCAAAGTGATTGTGGCGGTCGCCCATGACGTGGGTGATCTTCGCAACACCCCAACTCTGCAATTCCCACAGGCTGGTGCTGACATTGGAGCGAGCGACCTGCAGGGTTTCGGCAATCTCATCGGCGGCGAGCGGCTTCGGCGAGCGGTAGAGGAGCGCGTGAATCTGAGCGACGGTGCGGTTGCCCCCCCAGCGGGTGCCCATCTCACCCTAGTGGAGGACAAACTTTTCCTGAACCGGCGTCCGTTTCATATTTCTGTCTGGACTGAAAATACGGAAATAGTCAGCGATGTAAAAAGCGCTGATCGACTTTTCTCGGGTCGCCGCCAAGGAAGCCCTAAATATCCAGATTCCGCACGTTGAGCGCGTTTTCCTCGATGAACTGCCGGCGCGGCTCGACTTCGTCGCCCATGAGGATGGTGAAAATCTCGTCGGCCTTCGCGGCGTCGGCGAGGTTGACCTTGAGCATCTTGCGTTTGTCGGGGTTCATCGTGGTCTCGAAGAGTTCCTTCGAATCCATTTCACCGAGACCTTTGAACCGGGTGATTTCATTGCCGCGCTTGCCGATGTCCTTGATGCCCTCGAGGATCTGGCCAATCGAGAACAACTCCCGGCGCTCTTCGGCCTTCTTGCCCTCGCCCTGCACGATCGCAAACAGCGGTTGATCCTGGGCGGTGTAATGCTCGATCTCGAATCCTTTCTTGCCAAGTACCTGAAGAATCTTCGCGATCTCGTTGGACTCGAACAACTCATCCCGGCGTACCCGGCGCGACTGACCGTTCTTGGCTTCGTCCTTCTTTTCCTCGCCGTTCTCTTCCTGATCGAAGACCGTCTCCTGCTGCTCCTGTTCGGCCACGAAGTCGGCAAGCTCCTTGTCGTTGTGGAAGAAATGGAACGTCTCGGTGTTGCCTTCCTTGATCTTGACCAGGTGCCGCGGGAGTTCGCCTGACTTCTCGTCGCGCGCGGCGAGGTACTGCTCAAACTTCGGCCCGCGCCGCTCGATGCTGCGCACGAGCTTGTCGAGTTCCGCAAGTGTCTCGCAAATCTCGGCCAGTTGCTTGTGCGCGAAGTCCTTGTTGTCCTTGAGCCGCACGAGCTTGGCGTCCTCGGTTCCCAACTCGATGAGCATGCGGTTGAGCTGATCTTCGTTGTCCACGAACTCCTCGCGCTTCTTGCGCTTGATCTTGAACAGCGGCGGCTGCGCGATGTAGATGTGCCCCTGCTCGATCAGTTGCGGCATCTTGCGGTAGAAAAACGTCAGCAGCAACGTGCGGATGTGCGAGCCGTCCACGTCGGCGTCGGTCATGATTACGACGCGGTGATAGCGGAGCTTTTCCAGATTGAACGCGCCTTCGTCCTCGCCGTCGCCGAAGCCGGTGCCGACGGCGGTGATCATGTTGCGGATTTCGGCGTTGGCCAGCATCTTGTCGTCGCGCGCTTTCTCGACGTTCAACAACTTGCCGCGAATCGGCAGGATCGCCTGGAAACGACGGTCGCGTCCCTGCTTGGCAGAGCCACCGGCGCTGTCGCCCTCGACGATGTAGAGTTCGCACAACGCGGGGTCGCGCTCCGAGCAATCCGCCAGCTTCCCCGGCAACCCACCGCCCGTGAGCGCGCCTTTGCGCACGGTTTCGCGGGCTTTGCGTGCGGCTTCGCGGGCACGCGCGGCGGTGAGAACCTTGTCCACGATGCGTCGGCCGATCGGGGGATTCTCTTCGAGGAAACTGATTAGACCGTCGTACACGATGGACGATACGATCCCCTCGACCTCCCCATTGGAGAGCTTGGTCTTGGTCTGTCCCTCAAACCGCGGCTGCGGGACCTTGACGCTGATGACGGCGATCAATCCTTCGCGCACGTCCTCGCCGGAAATCTGCGGGTCTTTCTCCTTCACCAGTTCCCGGTTCTTGGCGTACTGGTTGATTGCCCGCGTGAGCGCGCTGCGGAAACCGCTCAGGTGGGTGCCGCCTTCGATGTTGTGGATCGAGTTGGCGTAGGCGAACACCTGCTCGTTGTAACCGTCGTTGTACTGAATGCAGACCTCGGCGACGGTGCCTTCCTTTTCTTTGTTCAGATAGATCGGCTTGGGATGGACCGGGTTCTTGTTCCGGCTCAGGTGCAGCACGAACTCGCTGATGCCGCCCTTGAACTTGAACGCCTCGGTTTTGTCCACGCGCTCGTCTTTGAGCACGATCTCGAGACCCGCGTTGAGGAACGCCAGTTCGCGGAACCGGTTCGAGAGCACATCCCACTTGAACTCGCGCGTCGTCGTGAAAATCTCCGCGTCCGGCTTGAACGTGATCTTCGTGCCGGTGGTCTTCGCCTTGCCGATCACGGTCATTTTCGACGCGGTTTTCCCCCGCTCGAACCTCATGTGATAAATTTGCCCGTCGCGCTTGACCTCCGCCTCGAACCACTCGCTGACTGCGTTGACGCATTTCGCGCCCACGCCGTGCAATCCGCCGCTGACCATGTAGGCACCCTTGCCGAACTTGCCGCCCGCGTGGAGATTGGTGAGCACCAGTTCGAGCGCCGGCATCTTGAACTTCGGGTGCATGTCCACCGGGATGCCACGCCCGTCGTCTTCGATCGAAACCGACCCGTCCGCGTGCACAGCGATGTGAATCTTCGAGCAGAACCCGGCGAGCGCTTCGTCCACCGAGTTGTCCATGACCTCGAACACGCAATGGTGCAGACCGCGCTCACCCGTGTCGCCGATGTACATGTCGGGACGCTTGCGGACGCCTTCGAGACCTTCGAGTTTTTCGATCTGGGAGGAGTCGTACGCCTTCGACGCACGCTCCTTTGCGTCGGCCGCTTTTTGCTCGTCGGCTGACAACTTCTCTGGCGTGTTTGGATCTGTTTGGTCGCTCATATTAGGGCGCGAAAATTATAGCTGAAACCGGGGCATTCGCCATCCTTATTTTTGCGGTTTTCAGGCCGAAAACGCGGCTTTTTCGGAAGCCTGCGAGGCGAGCGGGAAAGCACCGCAATCAACCGGTTCAGTGGGCTGGTTCGAACGCTTCCGAAGGAGCTATTTCGCCCCCGGCTTGTCGTCCTTCTTCGCGGTGTGATACCACGCTTCGGTGAGCGGGACGACATGGATCGGCTGCTTCTTCCAATAATACTTCAACGACTCGGTCTTCCAGTTCTTGTAGAGGTTTTCGAATGTCAGCTCCTTGACCTGCCAACTGAAATGCAGCCGCAGATTCGTTTCCGCGATGGCGTGGCTGATGCCCGTGAAACGATAGTCGGTCGAGAGACGCAGCTTGTCCTCGGTGAGATTGGGCAGCGCTTTGTGGACAGTGTTGGCCAGGAACAGCAACACATCGCCCGCCTGAAAATCGCCGCCATGCCACGGGAGATTGTACTGGTCCGTGTCGAGCCCAAGGCCGCCGGCGCCGTAGGCTTGTTTCGGTTGAAGCACGCCGAGTTTGTGTGAGCCGGCAAGAACGGCCAACCCGCCAAGATCGCGCGGAACGTCGCCGATTGGAATCCAACTCGTGTACGTCTCGAACGAACCCTGGATGTGCACGTAGTCCTGATGCGCCGCGGTTGTGTTCTGGACGTTCTTAGGGAACGAAATGCGTCCGATCTTCATGGGATGAACGAGGACCTGCTCCTCGAATAGTTTCTCCAGCGCTCCAAGCAACGCGGGATGATGGGCAAGCAGATGGAAGTCTTCCATCAACTGCACCTCGGTGTACACGGGCATGTAATCTTCCTTGCCTTCCATCGTGGGCGGATGATTCGTGCGGCCTTCCATCAAGTCCACGCCGGGAATGAGCCAGCCGTGTCGCTGGCAAATCTCGAGCATCCTGCGCCGCAGTCCGAGCACTTTGTCCTTGGGCAGCAGCCCCCGGATGAAGAGATAGCCGTCGCGGCGCATCCGACGACGCATTTCTTCCGGCTGGCTGAGCGCATCGGCGGAATTGAGGAACGGACGAAGTTCTTTGGCGGTGGCAGTCATGATGAAACCTCCATTGGTGACTGGGTACTGGGATCGAGGCTGGTTTATCGCTGGAACATCGGCCAGACGTATTTCCACACAGCGTACGCGACCGCAGCAAGAATGAGCAGGATCACAATGGTTTTGAACACCTTGCCGGCGCCCGATGACTTTTTCACGCCGTACTGAAATCCACAACTCGGGCAGGTGGTCTCGTTGAGGGGCATCTTGGTCGCGCACTGGGGGCAGGGACGCATCGGCACGCCGGTTTCGGTCTTGCGACTTGACTCCTCCCCGGCTGGGTCGAGCGCGGACGATGCCACTTCCTTGCGCTCGGCGTTGTCGAACGCGATGGTAATCTTGCCGGCCGTGTGGGAAACGCTCAGGATCGTGGCGGGCTTCCCGTTCTCCTTGTAAACGACCCGTTGGCCTTTGAAGCAGTCTTTGATCAACATGGTGTACCTCG
>CAZOTB010000016.1:0-56816 GCA_964582645.1 uncultured Verrucomicrobiota bacterium
ACGGGCACGGCGCGAAACCCCCATCGCCCAACGGCAGGCGATGGGGGCATTCGCGTCCTACAACAACCCGCGGATGCGCCCAGTGCGTACCTGTGGAAGCAGTGACGGCGGCGTGCAACCGACCGGGTCAGGACATTGCGGGAGGTGTTTCACCGCGAGCGGCGAAGTATTCTCGTAGAAACAACAGATCAGGCGCATCCTTTTCCCGTCGAGTGGGCGCTTTCATGCGCCAGAGCAGGCGTGCGGAGGCAAAGGGAATGCGCACGCCGTCCACTTCGCGATACTCGATCTCTTGGGCCGCTTCGGCGTACTCGATGCCGCACGCTGCCTTCATCAGGTCCACCACGACTTCATCGGCGACGCGGACGACGGCGTACTTCGCGATTTCGCCGGGCTGGAGTTCGCGCACGGCTTTGTCGGGGAAAATTTCGAGGGCCTTGTACACGCGTTGTTCGTTTTCGAGGTCGGTGCGGACCAGCAGGTCAATATCCATGGTTTGTCGGTCATATCCGATCGCTCGCATCGCAAATCCTCCCACCACCACATAGTTGGCCTGACGACTATTCAGCTCGCGGCAAAGGTCGCGAAGGTCCTCGGCCGATGGTGGCCGAGATTCTAATTCTTCCGGGGACGGGTGATCGCCTTCCACATCCATTGATCGGCCTCCTCGAACGAACGGAAACGATAAACGCCCTTGGGGACAAACGGCGTGGGAAACGCCTTGCGCCATGTGCGGGCGCGCTGCTTGGAATCGACCGAGGTATTCAAGGGGTCTGCTGCATGCCGGCGTTTGCCCACCACCTTGCCGACGGGATCCTGCAGGTTGATTGGGTTCAGAGACACGGGTTTCTCGGCCATCTTGCCGAGACTGTACGGTGACCGTGCCGGGAAAGCAAGGTCGCCAATCGTGGCATCGAGGCGAGGGGTGCCACTTTCTGTTGGCGTTGCCCGCGCTCCTCGCCCAATATTCGGGCATGACCGATCGTCTCGCCGATTTCGACTTTGCCCGGCACAACGCCGAGGTGAAACAACTCTGGGCCTCGTGGGAGAAGGGCGAGCCGTTCCGCACGCCGATCATCCTCGGGCTGGCGACGCGCTTTTTCATGATGCACCCGGAGGCCAACGCGCGCGGCTACACGTTTCGCCGTTACACCGACGACCCGAATGTGATGTTCGACGCCCAACTTGCGTTTCAGCGCTGGAGCAAGTTCAACCTCCTCCAGGACTACGAACTTGGTCTGCCGGAGAAGTGGCAGCTCTGGGTGGATTTCCAGAACTACTACGAAGCGGCATGGTTCGGTTGTCCCGTCGAGTACATTGGCGATCAAGTGCCGGACACGCGGCCTGCGTTCAGCGACGCGCCGGAGCGGATGATGGAGCGCGGAATGCCCGAGCCGTTCGGTGGAATCATGGGACGCGCGCGCGAGTACGTGGACACGTTTCGCGAACGAGCAAAGAAAGAGATGTTCATGGGCAGGCCCATCGAGATCACTGCTGCTTCGGGAATTGGCACCGACGGCCCGATGACGGTGGCGTGCAATCTCTTCGGGCCGGACGTGGTCTGCGAGATGATGGCGGGCGATCCGGACCGGCTGCATCGGCTGTTCGAGTTCATCACCGAGGCGACGATCCGGCGGATGAAAGCGGTCCGCGAGTTGTTCAAAGTGCCGGTGCCGCAGGACGGGTTCGGGTTCGCCGACGACAGCATCGCGTTGATCTCGACACCGATGTACCGGGAGCACGTCCTGCCGTATCATCGCAAACTGTGCGATACATTCGGTACCGCCAAACCGCGCTCGATCCACCTTTGCGGCGACGCGACGCGACATTTCAAAACGCTGCGCGACGAACTGAACATCTGGCTGTTCGACACCGGCTTCCCGGTGGACTTCACGTGGTTGCGCAAGGAACTCGGCCCCAAGGCGCGCATCCATGGCGGCCCCCATATCGAATTCCTCCGCACCGCCACGCCGCAGCAGGTGCGCGAGGAGACACGGCGGATTCTGCAATCCGGTATCCTCGAAGGCGGCCTCTTCATCCTGCGCGAAGGCAACAACCTCGCGCCCGGCACCCCTGTTGAAAACACGGAAGCAATGTATCGGGCCGGGCGGGAGTTCGGGAGGCGGGAATCCGCCTGAGACGGTGACGGGTCGCGATCCAAGATACAGCCGCGTTGTCGGTTGGCGGAGAATCGCTCTGGACGAGAGACTTCCACACTTCATGAAGTGTGCAATCCTCCCAGGAGCGCTCGATTTGCCCGATCCAGAGGGAGAGTTTACGCGTCCGCAAACAAAAACCGCAGATCGTCCAGTGTCAGGCTTTGCCCGAGCTTTTCTTCGCCGAGAATGTCTTCTGCGAGCGTGCGTTTGTTGCGCTGGAGGGTGCGGATCTTTTCCTCGATGCTGTTCTTGATGAGCAGCCGGTAGGCGATGACCTTGCTCGTCTGGCCAATACGATGGGTGCGGTCAATGGCCTGGTTCTCGACCGCGGGATTCCACCACGGATCGAAGAGTACGACATAGCTCGCCGCGGTCAGGTTGAGTCCGAAGCCGCCCGCCTTGAGCGAGATCAGGAACACCGCCGGGCCTTTCGTGGCCTGGAACTCCGCGACGAGCGCGCCGCGGTTTTCGGTCTCGCCGGTGAGGACGAAGTGCGGCCAGTTCTTTTCTCGCACAATCGGCTTCAACAAATCGAGCAGCGAAACGAATTGGCTGAACACGAGCACCTTGTGGCCTTCCTCGATGAGCGGTTCGAGCAGTTCGACCCAGGCCTCGATCTTCGCGCTGGACGCGGTGGCCTGCTTCGGGTCCACGAGCGCGGGATGACAGCACAGTTGCCGCAAACGCAGGAGCGAGTGAAGGAAGTTGAACCGCTGCCGGTCGAACTCGCTCGCGGTCTTGATCTTGAGCAATATCTGTTGCGCGCTCTTGAACTCGGCCCGGTAAAGCGTCAGTTGCGCGCCTTCCATTTCGCAGAGCAGGTCTTCCTCGACGCGGTCGGGAAGGTCTTTCGCCACCTGCGACTTGGTGCGTCGCAGCAGGAATGGCCGCACCCGGCCCGACAACCGCCGTCGCGCGAGCGGGTCATCGGCCTGATCATAGCGTTTGGCGAACTGGTTGCGATTGCCGAGGACGCCCGGCATGGCGAACCCGAACAAGCTCCAGAGATCGAGCAGGCGATTCTCGATCGGCGTGCCGGTGAGCACGAGCCGGTGCTCGGCCTTCAACGAGCATGCCACGCGCGCCGTCTGCGAAGCCGGGTTCTTTATGTATTGGCCTTCGTCGAGGATTGCCGCGAGCCATTCCCGTTTCGCCAGCGCGTCGCCCAACAGTCGGAGTTGCGTGTAATTGACCACGAACAAATCAGCTTCCGCGAGCGCAGTCTCCAACCGCGTCACATCCGTGCCGCTCCACAATCGCACGCGCAGTCCAGACAAAAATCGCTCCGACTCGGCCCGCCAGTTGTCCATGACGGATTTCGGGCACACGACGAGGCTCGGGCGATGGGTGCCGTTGAGCGATCCGCGCAACCACGCGAGCCACGCGAGCGTCTGCAGCGTCTTGCCGAGACCCATGTCGTCGGCGAGAATGCCGCCGAAGCGGTTCGTGCTCAGGTAACAGAGAAAATGAAATCCCTCGATCTGATACGGACGCAACTGGCCGGTAATCTCGGCGGGCACGGGCGGCGTGACGCGCGTCTGCAATTCTTCCGCGCGACGCCGGACTTCGGCGACCTGCTCCGCGGGTAGAAATCGAGCCGCTGCCTCGTCGGCCAGTTGCAGCGCGTGCAAGCGTTGCGGTTCGCCCGAGAAATCCCGGGCGCTCAACCCGAGCCGGGCCAGCCGCTCGTCGTCCTCGGCGCTCAGGTCGAACGCGAGCCGACGCCAGCCGTTCTTGCCGAATCGCACGTAGCCGCCGCGGGCGTTGAGCAGCGCTTTGAGTTCCTCGGGAGTCAACTCGGTGTTGCCGACGTCCACTACCACCTCGAGATCGAACCAATCCACTCCCGCGGGCGTGACGTCCAGCCGCACCGAGGCATGGACGGGCTCGTTCATCAACGTGGCGAGCTCGCGGTCGAGCAGTACCTCGATGTGTTTTGGAAGCGACTGCAGCCATGGGACGAATTTCTCGGGAAAGTCTTTCCCCGCGCGCATTCGCCAGCATCCATCCTGATGACTCCACTGCGGCCCAAGCGCGACGAGCAGCTCCGGTATGTCCGCCATGGTACGGCGGTCGTATTGCAGGATCATGCCCTTCTCGGTCTCGAGGTCCGCGTTCGTTTTCCGGTACGACTTCGCCCAGCCCCCGACGGTGTATTCCTCGGTGTGTTTGCCGACGCTGGCCTGCGCCATGATGCGAATGAAAATGTACTCCGTCGTGCTGTACGCGGACTGTGCGCGCAGATCGCAACACAACTTCACGTTCATCGTCGCGACACGCACACGCTCCTTCAATCGCTCCGGCAACTCCACGCCGAGCCGGGTCAACAAGTCCACGCCATGCCGGCTTTCGAGTGCGGGTGCGGGCACAGAGAGCCGGTAGGACTTTTGTTGTTCCAGGATCGCGGCCGGTGTCCCATACACGGCGGCGTAGCGCGCCGCGGTGGTGAACGGCGGCGGCCCGGGATAGATGGCGTGGTCGGTCACATAGAGCGAGGGGCGTCCCGGCAACGCGACCAGCACCGGCGGGATCGGCGTGCCGTCGGCGGCGGCCAGTTCCAGCCGGTAATCATCCTCGGACGTGGCCGCGGGCTGGAGTTGCCAGCGCAGCGGTTCGGCGACCCGAACGAACGGCTTCCCCTCCCGGTTGACGATGTGCGCGTGCAACGCCGGCAACCGCAACAGGGAATTGAGCAGGCGCTGCGTGTCTTCGTAGGCGAGATTCAACTCGGCGTTGCGCTGATACTCCCAGCGGACCGCCAACGCATGCCACAGGGGAAACGACTCGGAGCTGACATGGAACTGCCCGGTGTGGTACTGCTCGAAGAGTTGCTTGATGCGCGTGGACTTCAACGTGCGGAACTCGACTTCACCGTCGGCCTTGCATTGCAGAACCACCGATCGCCCCACGAGCATCAACCGCACCTCGGCGCCGCGGGCCGGAGAGGTGGATGCCGCGCTCGAATGAACCGCCGAGGGTGGCGTGTTCAGTGACCAATGCTCGAGCCGTTGCCGCCACTCTTCGATCTCCTGTTTTCGCCGGGTCTCGGCAACGCGCTGGGCCGCCCACTCGAGATTCGTGGCCGGCAGCATGAACTCGGGAATCTTCGCGCCACGCTGCTGCAGCGCGTACGCCAGGTAATGCCAGAATTCCAGCGGACTCGAGGGAAAGGTGGTCCATAACACCAGCGAATCGTAGCTGTAGCCTCGCAGGTCCGGCACGAGCTGACGCAAATCCCAGTCGGTCAGGCTGCGGGAATGGCTGCGTTCGGCGTGCAACTGCTGCACCCGTTTCACAAATTGCCGCTCGTTGGACGACAGCGGCCGCTTCAATGCCTCCGTTACCGCCTGCGCGAGTGGGCTGAGGTGCGCCGTCGCAACGAGCTGCGGTTTGTTCGTGGTCGCGGTGGCATCGGCGCGATGGTTCATCAGTGCGATCGTCGCCGCCACGCCATGCTTGCAGTCCACGCTGACCGGACACGTGCAGTCGGTGAACCAGTCGCCATCTTCATACTGCAAGTCCACGGTGTACAGTTCCGAGCCTTGCACTGTCGCGCGGTAGTGCAACTCGGGCTCGACGCAGGCCAGGCTTTTGACGCGCCCCATCAGTTCATACTCGCGTCCGCGGCGTTGGGTCTTGCCGCCGACGGAGTCGAGGAACTCACGCAAGGCAGACATGTCCTGGATGACAAACCTCTCAGTAACGGGAACTCCCACGAGAGCGTTTCATAGCTCATCACTGGGTGTGCTGCAAGCGACATCTGAGCCCCCTCGGCGCATTCGTTGGTTGTTGGTACTCCGACAAGCTTCAGCTTGTTTCAGCACAATCAGCCGAGGAAATTCCAACCGACAACTCGAAGATGCGCCCGAGCCTTCTGCGAAACAACCCTCGCTTACGCTCGCGGCTGCGTGCCATCTCACAATCCCGGTAGCCGCGAGCGTAAGCGAGTGGCCACGTTAGCAGCACCTCATGTGTACGGATAGAACCGGTCGCCTTTCAAACCGGGCAGATGACACTTGTGCTCGGCGCCGAGGCGCAATTTGCCGCGTTTCACAAACCCCTCCGGGCGGTCGCGCAAGATCTTCGCCAGCCGATCCCGCCACGGACGCAGTCGTTTTTCGCCATCCGATTCGCGGGAAAGATCGTGAAGCTCGTTCGGGTCCTCCTTCAAGTCGAATAGATGCTCGCACGGGCGTTGCGAGTACCAGACGTACTTGTAGCGGTCGCTCACCAGGTAATGCATGCCGTCCGCATACTCGTATTGGCCCGCGTGTTCGCCGTGCAACACCTCCCGCACCTTTACCTTCTCGCCTCGGATGATCGGCAGCAGGCTCCGTCCCGTGCAGGCCTGGGGAATGGGCATGCCGGCGATGTCCAACAACGTCGGCATCACATCCTGCAGCCCGACCGGTTGATCGCTTACGATCTCCCGCGCCAGCGGGCTCCCGCGCGGCGGATGCACAAAATAAGGCACGCGGGCCGAGGCCTCGTACGGCCAGCATTTGCGATAAAGATTGTGGTCGCCCAACATCTCACCGTGGTCCGACGTGAACAAGATCCACGTGTTTTTCATCAGGCCGTTACGGAGCAGGAACTGGTAGAGTCGTCCGACCTGATCGTCTATGAAGTTGACGGTGGCGTAATAGGCGGCCCGACAACATTCCATTTGCTGGTCGTCGAGTTTGATCCGCCAGGCGTCGGTTTTCAGCCCCTTCTGCGGCGATTTCCATTCGTCGGCCCAGTCCCCCACCACGGGCGGAGGGATTGGGCGGCGAACGTAGCGCTCGTAGTGAACGGCCGGCGGCGCCAGCGGCGGGTGCGGGTCGAAGAGTGAAACATTTAGAAAGAACGGAGCCGTCGGGTCGCGCCGGAATTGCAGGAACTCGATCGCCTGGCTGATGCACCAATACGTGTGCGTCTGGTCTTCGCGGAGATGGGTCGGACGCGCAACCCAGCCGTTCGGGTCCTGGCCGTGAGCGCACACGGCATCGTACTCGGCTTTACCGTGGGTGTGGCGCAGCCAGCGCGCGTACTCGTCGTTGTAATCGAAGGGCGCATCGGAGAGTTGCTGATGATCGAATCCGAAACGTTTGCCCTTGGGTTGGAGGTGGAGCTTGCCGATCAGGAACGTGTGGTAGCCGGCCTTGCCCAGTTCGCCCGCGAGCGTGTGCGGCGGACTCCAATCGTTGCCCGCCATCCCCACCATTCCCTGCGCCGCCGGCGCCATTCCGCTCATCAGGCATCGGCGCGACGGGAAACAACTGGGGCATTCGGCGTAGCCGCGACGGAAGCGCGTCCCCGCCCGCGCGAGCGAATCGAGATACGGCGTCTGCAGACAAGCCGGAGAGTTCTCGTCAATTCCCAGACAATCCCCGCGCTGCTGGTCGGTGGTCAACAGGATGATGTTGGGTCGCATGACACTCACTGTGCAGGTTAGACGGAGGTCAAGCAAGCGCGATTACGCTGGCGGCCGTTCGAGCGCGGAATCGCGGAAGCGCGATGCGGACGGATGACGTTTTCAGCTTGTCCGCCATTCTCACTTCTGCGTGTATGATGTCGCTTCCGATTGCACAACGGAGGCGACAACATGAAGACAGCGTTTGATCTGGCGAAGGAACATTTCTTTCGGTACGCGGAGAAAATCGCACTGGACCGGCAATTCCCGGGACAGAGTCTTCCGCAGCGCCTGACCGTGCCCGACCGCTCGGTGGAGGCGCGCATCAGTTTCGAACGCGACGACGGCAACGTGATGGCCACGACGGGCTACCGCGTGCAGTTCAACGACGACCGTGGCCCGTACAAGGGCGGGCTGCGGTTTCATCCCGTGGTGGACCTGGAGGAGGTCAAGGCGCTCGCGTTCTGGATGTACCTGAAGACCGCGGTGGTGGACATCCCGTTCGGCGGCGCGAAGGGCGGCATTGCGGTGGATTACCAGAGCCTGTCGTTCCCCGAAAAGGAGCGCCTGACGAAACGCTACACGATCGTCATGATGGACGAACTCGGCAGCGAACGCGACGTGCCCGCGCCCGACGTGAACACCTCCGAGCGCGAGATGGCGTGGATCATGGACGCGTGGCGGATGATTCACGGTCGTTACCAGCGCGGGATCGTGACGGGCAAACCGATTGCGATGGGCGGCTCGCAGGGGCGGAGATCGGCGACAGGACGCGGGGTGGTGTTTTGCATCGAGGAGGCTGCGAAAGAGATGGGCATCCCGCTCAAAGGCGCGACCGCTGCCGTGCAGGGATTCGGCAACGTCGGCAGCCACAGTGCGCAGTTTCTGCACGAACTCGGCGTCAAGGTGATCGCGGTGTCCGACTTCCACGGCGCGACCCGGAATCGCGATGGGCTCGACATCCCGGCATTGCGGCGTCACGCGGCAGAAGGCGGACGACTGCAGGAGTTCAAGGGCGGCCAACCGCTCGAGCGCGACGACCTGCTCGTCGAGAAGGTGGACATCCTCGTTCCCGCCGCCTTGGAGCACGCCATCACAATCAACAATGCGGATCGCGTCCAGGCCCAGCTCGTTGCCGAAGGCGCGAACGGCCCCTGCACACCGGAGGCGGCCGAAGTTCTCCGCGCGAAGGGCATCCGCGTCATCCCCGACATCCTCTGCAACGCCGGTGGCGTGACCGTGAGTTATTTTGAGTGGGTGCAGAATCGGCAGGAGTTTTATTGGAGCGCGGGCGAAGTGGATGCCAAACTGCGCGACGTGATGCTGGCGGCCTACCGGCGTGTCTCGGATGAGGCCCGAAAACAGAATTGCGATCTCCGCGAAGCGGCGTATCGCATCGCGATCCAGAGCGTCGCCGAGGCGATGGCGCGGCGAGGGGTGCAATGACTTCCCGGGAACGACTGCGACGATGCTACTGCCACGAGGAACTCGACCGGCCCGGCGTGTATAGCCGCACCGGCTACCCACACGACGACCCGAGCTACGACCGGCTCAAGGCTTATCTCCAGCAACATGCCGACCTCAAGCGCTCTTGGAGCGGACGCAGGTTTGAGTCGCCCGACCCGGTCGAACAGCGGACCGAACCGCACACGGAGGAATTCGACCGGCGCATTTCGATCCTCCACACTCCCAAAGGCGATCTGCGCTCGACCGATCTCGTCAGCCGCAAAGGACTGCCGGGTTTGGCCGAGACGTACTTCATCAAGTCCCGTGAAGACGCCGAAGCGTATCTCTCGATTCCAATGCCGACGCTGGCCGGGGACGTTTCACCCTTCTTCGTTGCCGACCGCGAAATCGCCGACCGCGGGATCGTGGACGTGGGACTCGGCCTGAATCCGGCAGGCTTCGTCGCCGAGTTGTGCGGTTCGGAGAACTTTGCGTTGATGAGTGTCACTGACCGGGACATTCTGCACGCGCTCTGCGAACGGCAGATGAACATCATCCTCAACGCTCTCAAGTTCCTGTTTGATCGGAAGGTCGGTCCCTATTTCTCCATGGCAGGCGAGGAGTTCGCCGTGCCGCCGCTGCACGGGGCGCACGACTTTCAGGATTTCAATGTGCGCTACGACAAACCGATCCTCGACCTTGTGCACGAAGCCGGTGGACGGATGCACATCCATTGCCACGGCAGCATCAAGAGTGTGTTCCAGGGCTTCCTCGACCTGGGCGCCGATGTCCTGCATCCGTTCGAGGCCCCGCCGATGGGCGACCTCACCCCTGCCGAGGCGAAGGCGATGGCGCGCGGACGGATCTGCCTCGAAGGCAACATCCAGATCGCCGACATGTACGAGGCGTCGCCCGCCAACATCCGCGAGCAGACCGAGGCGTTGATCGCGACATGTTTCGACGATCGTCGCGGCCTCATCGTCAGCCCCACCGCCTCGCCGTACATCCGCGGCGCCGGCGAGGAATGCTTCGAGAGGTACAAAGCGATGGTGGATGCGGTGCTGGCGTGGTAGTGAATCAACGAAGCTGCGAATGGGAAGCCCGCGGCTCAGGCCTTCCGTCGTTGCGCAGCGGATCCGGTCTTCTTCTAGACGATTGGTTTGCACGAGGCGGTCCGGCAAGACGCCGCTGATTCGCGGACGGTGGCCGGAATCAGCCCCTGCCGTTGCGCAAGCAGCATGAACCAGCGTGGCATCTGGACCATGCCGGAGGTGGGTCGGGAGCGACCATGGCGATCGCCAATTTCGAGCCGCGCATCGGCGCTCGCAAAATCTTATGGCTTGGAACGGAGTTCTTCGCGCCGGATCCGTTCGAGTTGCGGCCCCGCTCGCTTCCATTGCTCGATCCATTGTCGCCAGTGTTCTTTGGTCATTTTACTCACGGGCCTCCTTCAAGAGTTTTCGGGCGCGATTCACCAGCTCGGGATCTTCCTTCAGTTCACTCAAGGGGCGTAGCTGCTTCATGATGTAGCCGACATTCAGTTTCTGGTGAACGGCAACGCCCTCGGCATCCGTCCAATCCTTGCCCCGACCTGCAAACATCTTCAGACGGCCAGCCCGCCGATGATGCAGAATCGCCACCGTCGCGACGAGAGAAACTCCGACACTTCCTTGGCGGCGATGTACAGCGCGTTCACTTCCGCATTGTCGTGGAATGATGGCCAGAGGCAAAGCATTGTCGGACTGTTGATCAGGGATTGGCCGCGAATCACGTGAATGAACGCGAATCATGTCCATAGATTTCCCGGCGTCCCTGGCGTCTGGGCGGTTCGTCTCGTATCCGTGTCCATTTGTGAGATTCCTGGTTGCCTTTTCCGTGGTTGATCGCTTGCCCTTTGGATAGCGTTGGGGAAGCACTCAGTTGAATCATCACCGCTTCTCTCGTCAGACTTGCCGGTCAGGGACAGATTTGGCAGTCTGCTGGTATGAAATCTGTCATGGAACGACAGGGAAGTCTCACGGAAGCGCAGGTGAGGGCGTACGACGAAGAGGGCTACCTTGTGTTGCCGCATCTGCTGAACGAGGCGGATATGCAGCCGGCGCGGGAGGCGATGATGCACAAGGTGTCGCAGATCGCCGACGAGCTGCATCGCGACGGGTTGATCACGGACAAGCTGGAGCACCTGCCATTCGAGCGACGGCTGGCGGCGTTGTTCGAGAACAAGACCGATCAGGATTTCCTCAAGTACGGACGCAGTTGGCGGGACCGCTTGCCGGGGTATTTCATCCTCATGTCGAACGCCAAGATCCTCGACGCGGTCGAGTCGTTGATCGGCGGCGAGATTTTTGCGAACCCGGTCTATAACGTCCGACCGAAAGTGCCACGGGTCGCCGCGGGAGCGGTGCCGTGGCATCAGGACAAGTCGTACTGGCCCGACGCGAACTCAAATCCGGTGATCACAGTCTGGATTCCGCTGGTCGAGTCCAACCTCGTCAACGGCTGTCTCCACATCTGGCCGCGCACGCATAAGAAGCAGGTGCTCTCGTGGCACAAGGACACGCACACGGGGACGGGTTACACGGAGCTGGACGCGGAGCATGTGAAGGATGCGCGCGCGGTGCCGCTGCCGCTCGCGGCCGGGGGCGCCGTGTTGTTCAACGACCGCTGCATCCACATGTCCACGCCCAACAACGCCAACACCGTGCGCTGGAGCGTGGATCTGCGCTATCAACCGACCGATCAGGACCCGATGCGGAACCACGGTGTCGGTTTCCTCGCGCGCAGCCGCAAGCACCCCGAACGCGTGGCGACGTTGGAGGACTGGCTGGCGCGAAGGATGGAGCACGCGGCAGGGGTCTAGGAAGCATTGCCCCGGTCGGCATCACTTCTAACCCGGATCTTTCACAATCAGGCCGCACGTTGTCTCCCAATTCTCATTCCCACCCCACTTCAGTGGGGTGGTCAGCCGCTACAAGACACCGCGAACCGCTTCAGCGGTTTCGACCCGGTGAGGAAAACCGCGGAAGCGGTTCGATCACGCCTCGCGACGCAAATCACCCCACTACAGTGGGGGGTGAATGAGAGCGCACGGTCTGAGCATCCGAGAGCTTGTGAAATATCCCGGCTAATGCCCTCAACCCCGCAGCCGTTTCACAAAAATCTCGTGCGCGATGTTTCCTTCCAATGCCAACTCGGTTTCGCCGACGCGGATGACGACACTGGGGCTTTTCTGTTGCAGGACCAACTGACAGCCCGGCACCAGGCCGTACACGGCGAGCGCCGTGCGACGTGAGACGTGGGCACCGTTGAGGCAAACCAGTTCGCATTGCTCCCCATCCTCGAGTTCGTCGAGGCTGATCAGCTTGCGTTCGGGCGGCGGCGCATGTTTGCGACCGAACAACCGCGCGAACCAGGTCAGCGGCTCGGACGGCTCGGGAAACTCGTAGCCGCAACTCGGGCAACGGACGAGTTTGCAGTACTTCCCCATCGGACAGCCCGTGGCACAGGTTGTCTGGTGTTTCTCAAACTCGAACCCGCACAGGCCGCAGTGGAGATAGACGGGCTTGGAAGGTTGGAAGGTTGGAAGATTGGACGATTGCGATTGCTTCGCATCCATTCCTCCATCCTTCCACCCGTCCATCCTTCCATTTTTCTTCATACTCCCATCCACGTTGTGATGTGATGCACCAAACCTCCGACGAAGAACGCAAACGCGAACACGAACACGGTGATCACCGCCGCCGTTTTCTTGCCGAGTTCGCGCGAGATCATAAACAGCGTGGCGATGCACGGCATGAACAACGTGATCGTCACCATGGCCACGAGCACCTGGTGCGCGTTGAGCACGGCGTTCGCGCCGGTGGCAGCGTCGAGCAGATAGACGGCGCCGTAGTCGCGACGCAGGAACCCGATCAGGAACGCGTTGGCGGTCTCGGCGGGCAACCCGAGCCAGCCTTTGACGATCGGTTCCCCGAAGGCGGCGATCTTGGCGAGCAGGTTGAGCTTGTCAAACAGGAAGAGGACGCCGGTGCCGAGCATGAAGAGCGGTATCACTTCCTTCAGATACCATTCGAGCCGTGCAAACGTCTTCATGGCGACGTTCCCGGCCTGCGGCAGGCGCATGGGCGGCAGTTCGAGGATGAAATCGCTCGTCTGCCCGCCGTACAACTTCGCGGTCAACCAGCCGACCACGAACATAATCCCGATCATCAGCGCGACCCAGATCGCGGCTGCAGCGAACGAGATGCTCGCGCACATCGCCAGCAACACGCCGAGCTGCGCCGAGCACGGGACGGCCAGCGCAAGCAGGAGCGTCGTAATCACCCGCTCCTTGCGCGTCTCCAGGATGCGGGTGGTCATGGTCGCCATGGTGTCGCAGCCGAGTCCGAGCACCATCGGCAACACCGCTTTGCCATTGAGTCCCATGCCGCGAAAGACACGGTTGACCATCACGGCGAGGCGCGGCAGGTAGCCGGAGTCTTCGAGCAGGCCGAACAAGAGAAAGAACGTCGTCACAATCGGCAGCACGATTGCGAACCCGTAACTCAACGCCATGGTGATCATGCCGTATTCGCCCACAAGGAAATCGTGGATGAACCGCAGCGTCTGTTGCCAGCCGGTGAGCCCGGCGTTCGCCCCGAGCGCATACGCCGACGACAGCGTCTCGCGTGAACTCTCGAAGAGCGCGACGCCGTGGGTGGGGGTCAGAGGAATTTCAAATTTGTAATCTGAGATCTGAAATTCATGGGAGTGAGGAAACGGCAACACGGCGTCGGCGGCGCGGATGGCCCACGGGTTGATGTAGTGGCCAAACAGGACCGTTTCGAATCCGTCCACGAATGTGCCGGCACCGAGCAGGCCGACGAACCAGAACGTGAAGTAAAGCACCAGCAGCAGCATCGCGAGGCCCCGGACGGGATGCGTCGCCCACCAACCGAGCCGTTGCGCCAGCTTTGGTTCGCGTGGCGGGACGAGCCGGTAGGTCTGCGCGAGGATTTCGTTGACGCGAGCGAGGAGCGAGGTGGTATGTTCGTAGTTGAGCGCTTCAGCGCGGTCGTGGGGTGGCGTCGCAAGCGGGTCAAGTCCGCGCTGAAGCGCTCTGCTGCAAACTGCCTCCTTCAACTCCTCGATTCCCGTGCCCTCCGTCGCCACCGTCGTCACGACGGGGAGGTCGAGGATTTCACTCAGCTTCGCGACGTCAATGAAGCCGCCACGATTCTCGAGTTCGTCCATCATGTTCAACACAAGAACCATCGGCCGCCGCAATTCCGCCAGTTGCAGCGTCAGCAACAATGCGCGTCGGAGGTTCTTTGCGTCGGCCACCTGCACGATCACCGCATCGGCATGATCGCGCAACACGTCGCACGTCACCCGGGCGTCCTCCGTGCGGGGGGCGAGTTCGTTGACGCCGGGAGTGTCAATCACGCTCACTGTTTCGTCGCCAATCTGTGTTTCGCCCCGGGTGAGCTCGACGGTCGTGCCCGGGTAGTTCGAGATGATGACGAACTTGCCCGTGAGCTTGCTGAACAAGACGCTCTTGCCGACGTTCGGATTGCCGACCAGGATCAGGCTCCGCGTGCTGGTCGCGGGCCCGGCGGTGGCAGTGGTCGTTGGCTCGGGGCAGTTCATGCTCGCCTAATAAACGAACGTCTCCAGCTCGTAGCGCGCGAGGTACGGCTGGCCACGATGAGCCTCGAAGGTCAAACCCGCGCGGATTTGTTCCTCCTGCCTGCGCATCTGCGCGGGCGTAAGGTGTTCAACGCCACATGCTGCCGACTTGGCGGCGTACGAGCCGCTCTCGGCGATCACCAACGGCGAGAAATAGATGAAATCGCCGCGACCGAGCGGCAACTGGTTCAGGAGCAATGTGGTGTCGCGGACATGCTTCTCGTTAAACTGCTCGCCGCCCGCGCCGATCATGACGATGACGCCGACATGGATGCCGGCTTCGATGATCGCGCGCACCCACGTTCCGACCGCCTCCGCCGTGGCCGGCTTGCGCAGCCACTTCGACAGTTCATCGCACCCTGTCTCGACTCCGATGTAGAGCCGACGCAACCCCAGGCGGCGGAGCTCGACGAGTTGTTCCGTCGGCCGGTGGGGGCCGGTGAAGCAGTCCATGAAGGAGTTGATCCCATCGAACCGCTTCTCGTTGCCGAGCCACCAATCTGCCGGCACCTGCGTCTGCTCGGGCGACGGCAGTTCAAAGTGTTCATTCAGCACGCCGAAGATCTTGACCAACTCGGGCTGCGGCAGGGTGAGCGCGTTCGCTTCGCCAAGAAAGATCGAGCGACGCGCGCGCAATGCGTGACCGTGGTAGGCCACCGCGGCCTGCACATGCTCGCGGAATTGCGTCGCGGGCTTGGGCTGGTATCGCACGCCCCGATACAACGTGCAGAACACGCACGCGTTGTGCGAACAACCTTGCGTGGCTTGCAGTACAAAGGCGTTGTATTGATCGGGCGGCAGGATCGCCACGCGGCCGTAGATCGTGTGGAAGCGTTCCGCGTCGGCTCGCGCGGCATCGAGGTCGAACCGGGCTGCTTTGCCCAGCAGCGGCTTGAGTTCCTCGATGGCGAGCTCGACGGATGGTTTGCCGAACTCGATCTGCGCGTCACCTTCGACGAGTTCTTCGTGGACTGCCGCGACGTTTGCGTGCATCTGGTCGAGGAGCGCATCCACGTCGTCGGAATGAAGCACAAGCCATTGCAGGCCGCCGCCTTCGCTGCGCGCGAGCTTGCGCGTGAACATCACCCGGTTCGACAGGCTGCGTCGCCAGTACTGGTTCGGCTGCACCACTTTGGTGAGCCGCCCTTCGAGATCATAATGGACGGCCAGTTCGGACACCGTTGGATCAATCCCCGGTCCACCCTGCGGCAGCACCGTCGGGTCCATCGGCGGCGTGACGTGAAAATAGATAACCAGCTCGGTCGAGGAGAGCGCCACGTACGCCCGGCTGCCATCAACCAGCCGCACCTGGATGCCCGTCTTGTAGGCGGGCACCTTGTCGAGCGTCCGTCCGCGCTGGTAGCGCAGGATGCTTGGCGTGACTGTCTCATTTGCTGTCACAAAGCTTCAGTTCAATGCCGCGACCGCCTCCGTGACGCCGATCTCTTCGTCGGTCAGATAACAACCCGGATCGGGCGCCCACGGATCGCCGTGGACCTGAGCGGCGCGGACGCGAAAACTACCGCCGCAGATTTCCTTGAACCGACACGCGCCGCAGCGACCCTTGAGCAACGGCAGACGATTGCGGAGCTGGGCGAGCAGCGGGATCGAGTTATCGGTCCAGATCTCGCTGAACTTGCGCTGCTTGACGTTGCCCAATGTGGCGCTCTGCCAGAACTGGTCGGGGTGGACGTTGCCCTGCGTGTCAATGTTCGAGATGCCAACCCCCGACGAGTTGGCGCCGCCGCCGTTCCATTTCATCCACTGATACACGACATCGGCCCTGGCCGGGTCGGTTTGCTGCAGCTTCAAATAGATGTAGGCGTTGTCGGCGTGATTGTCCACGGTCAGGATTTCCTTTTTCAGTCCGCGCCGATGGAAATCGAGCGTGCGCGAGAGGATGATGTTCATCGCCCGACGGACGTCGTGTGCCGTCAACTCGTCCGCTGTGTTCCCGCGGCCCGAATAGACGAGGTGATAGAAACACGCGCGCTGGATGTCTTCCTTCTCGATGAAATCAAAGATCTGGTGGAGGTCCTGACAGTTACGCTTGGTGAGCGTGAGCCGCAGACCCACCTTCTGCCCGACCGCCCGGCAGTTCCGCATCCCGCGCACGGCGGCATCATAGGCGCCGACCTTGCCGCGGAACCTGTCGTTGGTTTCGCCGATGCCGTCGAGGGAGATACCGGCATAGGTGAGGCCGAGTTGCTTGAGACGCTGGGCGACGGTCTCGTCGAGGAGCGTGCCGTTGGTCGAGAGGGTCAGCCGCAAACCTTTGCCCGCGGCGTATTCCATCAACTCGAACAGATGGGGATGCGTGAGGGGTTCGCCGCCGGAGAACAGCAGGGCGGGGACTTTGAAGCTCGCGAGATCGTCAATGACGCCGCGCGCCTGCTCGATGGTCAGTTCGCCCGGATACTTCTGCGCGTAGCTGTCGCTGTAGCAATGGACGCAGCGGAGGTTACAGGTGCGCGTGATGTTCCAGACAACGATGGGGCGACGGTCGGCTGCCGATTTCGGCGCTCCGTGACCGTGGCCGTATCGCAGTCCGTCTGCGGGTTGACTCTCTCCGCAGTAGAGTTTTGTTACGTTCATCATGGCCGTGCTCTTTCCGAGAGAGCGGTTTAGCAACGGCCATGCCCCTACCCGGTTCGTGCCACCGCAGGATGTGTAAGTCACTAAGCCAGCGTGCTATCCGACGACGATGGCACGGGGCGACGAATTGGCGGATTCAGGCAACTTGTCAGGGTCGGTTGCGCGGAATCCGACAGGTTGTCGGCGCGTGCGGCGAGCGACGCGCCAGATCAGGAAGGAGATGGTACCGAGAATGCCGAACGGGAACGCGAGCAAAACCAGAATCGCCGTGTTGATGTTGGCGATGAGTTGTTGGCCTTCCTGCGAATCGGTGAGCGGCTTTTTGCACATCGGGCATTGAGCGAGGGCGGAGTCAACCACTACCAAGAACATGAGGAGCGGAAGGAACCAGCGCAGGTTTGTCGTAGAGCGCTTCAGCGCGGGCTTAGAGCGTTGGGCAATTCCCAAGACCGCGCTGAAGCGCTCCACGACGAACTTTCGCGCGCTCGGTATCATTGCACCAGCCGGTGTAACGCCGTCGTGCCATCGGGCGCGATCAGAACGAAGAGTGCGACGGCGCAGAAGAGTGTCGTACCCACGACCGTGATCACCAGCGTCGTCTTCTCGTCTTTGAGGTGCATGAAGCGCGACGCGATCAGCCACGCCATCCAGAGCATGCCGACGACGAGAAGCGGCACCTTGATTGTGCGTGAGACGTCGGCCCCGCCGAGCGCGAGCATGCCCGCGCTCAACACCAGAAGCACCGCCCAGGTAATCCAAAACCCCTTGTAGCAATTGTTGCCCTTGTCATTTGCCATAGCGTTCCCTCAGATCAAGTAGAACAGCGGGAAGATGAACACCCACACCAGGTCCACGAACGCCCAGTAGAGTCCCGCGATCTCGATCCCTTCCGGCTTCGAGCGTCCCGTGGCGGCACGAATGGCGGTGATCGTGAGGATCAGAAGTCCCGTGAAGACGTGGAAACCGTGGAAGCCGGTAATCAGGAAGAAACAACTGCTGAACAGCGGCACGCCCCACGGGTTGGTGTTCAGCCGCGCGCCCTCGTGGATGAATGCGCTCCATTCATACGCCTGCATCCCGAGGAACACCGCGCCGCCGAGGATGGTGACCGCGATGAATCGCACGACGGTCTTCCACTGGCCTCGCCGTGCCGCTTCGACCCCTGCCGCCATTGTCGCGCCGCTGGAGATCAGAATGAACGTCATGGCGCCGATGAACGGCAGATGGAAAATGTCCGCACGGTCCGGCCACGTCGGCGACGCCAGCCGGACGAAACCATAGCTGGCGAGGAAGCCGGCGAAGAGCAGGGCGTCACCGATGATGAAAATCCACATCATCAATTTGTTCCAGCTCAGCGCGAACGGCGACACGCCACCGGCCCACACCGATTCGGCGGGCCGGGCGGTCCCGATTGTCCGGGTTCCGTTGAGGGTTGCGGTTTCAGCCATGGGAATCTCCTTCGTGTGGGTTCACAGTGTCGAGACGAGCACGAGCAGGCCGATCCAGACGGCCCCGAGAAAATGCCAGTAGGTCGCCACGCCGTTGAGGCCCGAGCCGGGGCGGGCAAGCGCCCAGCCGAGGTAGGCGAGACCGCCGAGCAGGTGCGCGGCGTGGACGCCGGTGAGGATGTAGAAGAACGAGGCGTGTGGGTTGGTCGGAAGAAAGACGCCCCGCGCAGCGAGTTGGTGCCAGGTCAGAATCTGGCCGAGGAGAAAGAGAACGCCGAGCGCGGTGGTGACCGCAAGCAAGCTGAAGCTTGAACTACGAACGCGGGCGCCGTTGGTGCGAAGCGTATGTAGTTCAAGCTTTAGCTTGCTCCGTCGTGCCACTTCGAGCGTGCCGCTGCTGGCCAGCAGGATCGCCGTGTTTGCCCAGACCACGCCCGGCAGAGCGACGTGCTGCCAGTCTGGCCCACCGCGCCGCACCAGGTACGCGCTGGCGAACGCGGCGAAGAGCATCGTCACGCCGGCAAGGAAGAACCAGAGCAACAACTGGCCTGACGGTACCGACAATGAACCGCCATCAGTTGAAGAAGTGACTTCGCTTTGCATCACATCGTCACCCTGGCTTTGGAGGCTTCGACCGTCTGCGGCGTGAAATCCTCCTTCGCGCCCTCGACCGAATACTCGTACGGCCAACGATGCACCTCCGGCACCGCCCCCTCCCAGTTGCCGTGCGGCGGCGGCGAACTGGCCGTCCATTCGAGAGTGGTCGCATGCCACGGATTGCGCGATACCTTCCGCCCGCGCGCGAGGCTCCAGATGAAGTTGAAGATGAACAACAGCGAGGCGACTCCGAGAAGGAACGCGGCGAAGGTCATCCAATGCTGTTGCGGCAGGTGCGCCTTGGTCACCTCGAACTGGTTCAGCGCGTAGTAGCGCCGGGGCGAACCGTCGAGCCCGACGAAGTGCATCGTCAGGAAGATGGCGTAGAAGCTCGGGAAGGTGAGCCAGAAGTGGATCTTGCCGAGCGTCTCGTTGAGGGCGCGCCCAAACATTTTGGGGAACCAGAAATAGGTTGCTGCGAAGGTGGCGAAGAGCGTCACGCCGCCGATCATGAAATGGAAATGACCGACCACGAACGCGCTGTCGTGCAGGAAAATGTCGGACGTGGCGTTGCCGAGGAAGATGCCGCCAAAGCCGCCGGTGCCGAACAATGCAATGGTGCCGAGCACCCACAGCATCGGCGTCCGCAGTCGCAAGCTGCCGCCCCAGAGGCTCGCGATCAGACAGAGTCCGATCACCGCGGACGGGATTGTGACGAGCAGCGTGCCGATGGTGAAGAACTCGCCGAGGTACGGGTTCATGCCGCTGACGAACATGTGGTGTCCCCACACCACCACGCTCAACACCGCGATCACGATGAGCGAGATCACGGTCATTTTGTAGCCGAACACCGGTTTGCGCGTGAATGCCGCCAGCACGTCGAACGTCAGCCCGAGCGCCGGCAGGATCAGCACATAGACCTCGGGATGGCCGAGAAACCAGAACAGGTGTTGCCAGAGCAACGGCGTGCCGCCCATGTGGGGATCAATCGAGCCGCCCACGTACAGACCGCCGGGGACGAAGAAGCTCGTTCCGAAATGCCGGTCAAACAACAGCATGATGGCCGCCGCGGTCAGCGGAGGAAACGTCAGCAAGCCGAGGATCGAAGCGACGAGCATCGTCCAGATCGTCAACGGCAATCGCATCATGGACATGCCACGCGTGCGGCAGTTGAGGATCGTGGTGACGTAGTTGAGTCCGCCCATGGTGAACGAGACGATGAACAGCGCCATGCCGAGCAGCCAGAGCGTCTGTCCCCATTTCGATCCCGGCACCGCTTTCGCCAGTGCACTCAATGGCGGATAAGCCGTCCACCCCGCCGCAGCGGCGCCGCCTTCGACGAAGAACGACGCGATCATGATCAGACACGCGGGGACGATCGTCCAGTAGGAGAGCATGTTGAGGAGCGGATAGGCCATGTCGCGCGCGCCGACGTGAAGCGGGATCAGGTAATTGCCGAACGCGCCGAGCAACGCGAGCGAGATGACGAAGAACACCATCAGCGTCCCGTGCATGGTGATGATCGAAAGGTAGAACTCCGGCGCCATCACGCCGCCGGGGAACGCCGTGGGAAAGAGTTGGCCGAGCCACGCCAGCTTGATTCCGGGCCAGGCGAGTTGGATACGCATCAACATCGCCAGCGTGCCGGCGACGAGACCCATCACGATTGCAGTGATGAAGTACTGAATGCCGATGACCTTGTGGTCCGTGCTGAAGATGTACTTCCGCCAGAAACCGGTCGGAGCGTGATCGTGATGATCGGGGTGGGTTGTCGTTGGGGTATGGGACATGATAGGGGCCCTACATTCGAAATCCGAAATCCGAAATCCGAGACAAATCCGAATGACGAAAACCGAAATGGGCAAACACTTCGCGCGAACTTGCTGCTTTGTTTGGAGAATTGCTCATTTGAATTTCGAGATTGTTTCGGATTTCGATATTCGGATTTCGGGTTTTCCGCTCACATGGATGCTCGTTCCGCAAGCCACTTCTCGTATTCCTCCTGCGTGGTCACGCGGAGCACGCCGCGCATCTTGTAATGGCCGAGGCCGCAGAGTTCCGTGCAGAGAATCTCGAACTCGCCCGTCTGCGTCGGGACAAACCAGGCGTCAATGACCATGCCGGGGACGACGTCCTGCTTCACGCGTTGGCTCGGAAGAAAGAGACTGTGCAGCACGTCCTTGGATCGGAGGCGGAGATGCGCGGGCTTGTTCACGGGAAGACGCAGTTCGCCGCCCACGATCAAGTCATCCTTGGAGGTGGCGTCCTTGCTGTCGAGGCCGAGTGTGTTCTCGTCGTCAATCAACTTCACGTTCGTGCGGCCGAACTTGGCGTCCGGCCCGGGATACCGGCTCGTCCACGCAAACTGCTCCGCCGTGATCTCGACCACGATCGAATCCGCAGGCGGCGGCGCGGCGTAAAATTTCTTCCACACCGGCACGCCGATGGCCAGCACGCCGCCCTCGGCCACGAAGGTCATTAGCACCAACGGCACGAGCGACCACTTCCATTCCGTCTTCGAGTCGGCTTTGCGATGCGTGACCCGGGATTCCCGGCTGAACCGCCAGATAAACCACGCGAGCACGACGTGACCGATCAGCATCAACCCGCCCACGCTCAGCAGCAGGTAATTCAGCATCAGGTCAATGCCCGCACCGTGTTCGGAGGCAACGGGCGGCAGCTTGCGCGCGATCCAGAAAAGGAAACAGAGGACGGGAACGAACAGGCAGAAGAGCGTGAGCACAGCCGCCGAGATCGGGCTGTTCGTGTGCCCGCTCAGGTCCGCAGGTGCAGGGGTAGTGTCGGTATTCATGGTGAACTGCCCGGTAGGCTACAGAGCGTCCCACGCAAGGGCTACGCGTGGATTGTCAATTTCTTTGCGTCTTTTGTCCTGCGCCCGGCACGGTACTCCGAGGGCGAACAGCCGACCTGCTGGCGGAAAACGCGATTGAAATGCGGGATGGAATCGAAGCCAGCTTCGAACGCGACCTCGGACACGCGGCGGTGATTGTCTTTGAGCAGTTGCTTCGCTTTCTCAATGCGCGCCCGCGCGCGGTATTCGGTAAACGTCATGCCCACCTGCTTCTTGAACAGCTTGCAGAAATAGCACGGACTGAGATGCACACGCTCGGCGACCTCGCTTAACGACACGGGGCGGCCGTGGTTCACCGCGAGGAAGTTATCAATTTTGCGCAGCAACGGGGGCGGCGAATTCGGTTTCCGCTGAAGGATCTCGTTTCCCAGTGCCGACAAATGCCGGACGAACATCATCATCAACGTCGCCGCCGCTTTGCCCTTCTCGTCGGTGATCCGGGGGCTGTACGCCCAAGCCTCCTTCAAGCCCTCGGCCCGCTCGACCAGTCCCCACTCGTGGAGTCGCGCGGTCAGGCGTTGCAACGTGCCGGCATCGAGCGCCTGGAGCGCGAACGGGCCGGCGAGCAGGTTGCCGACGTGACGGTCGCCAATGAACACGGGCACAATGATCTTGGTCAGGCCGGAGGGACAACGAAACGACACCGGTTGGGAGTGGAGAACGGAACGTTGTTCCGCGCCGTAGAGCATGCGCTGGCAGGAGTTGCCGCTGCGTCCGCCCATGCAGCCTTCGACGCAGAAGGCGCCGGTCGCGCGCGCTTGTTCCGGCGGGCCGATCTCGGCGCTGGCAGGGACCAATGTCAGCGGCAGGCCGGTCGCCACGGTGAAGGCGGCTTGTTGTTGGCGCACCTCCTCGGATATTGAGAGTTGGCGCCACGCTTCCGCTTCGCGGCCCACGGTTTCCTTTGGCTTCATTGTGCTCATCGAGTTCGCTTCCCCCCAATTCAACAAGCTGAAGCTTGCACTCCGAACGCAAGCTTCTCTGGCTCACGTTTGGAGTTCACGCTTCAGCGTGGTCGTTGTCCGTTCCCGCCACCTGACTGCCGCTTCGCGCTCAGATACCGGTCCATGCTCGCCGCAGCCGACCGGCCCGCGCGCACCGCGGTCACAACCAAATCCGCCCCGTTGACACAATCGCCGCCCGCAAAGATGCCGGGAATGTTCGTCATGCCGTTGTCGTCCACCGCGAACGTACCCCAGCGGGTCGTGCGGAATTTCTCCTCTGTCCCCGTTTCCAGCGGGCTTGGGTCAAAACCGAAGGCAATCACCACGATATCCGCTTCAACGAGGAAGTTCGGCTCGTTGGCCGGCACGGGCGAGCGTCGCCCTTTGGCGTCGGGCGCGCCGAGTTTCATGGGCTGACATTCGACCTGGCGCACACAGCCGGCCTTGTCGCCGATCAACCGCACCGGGTTCGCGAGCCACAGGAACTGGGCGCACTCGGCCTTGGCGTTGACGAATTCCTTTTTGCTGCCCGGCATGTTGGCTTCGTCGCGCCGATACACGCACACCGCCTCGCTCGCACCGAGTCGAAGGGCTGTGCGCAAACAATCCATCGCCGTGTCGCCTCCGCCGAGTACGGCCACCTTCCTGCCTTTCAGCTCGATGGGCTCGACGCCGGGCCGGCGGGGAAGTGTCCACGTCTCGGGACTGGTCTGGATCAAGAACGGCAGCGCCTGGTACACGCCCTTGAGTTGCCGGCCTTCGATCTCCATCTCTTTCGCCTTTTGGGCACCGGTGCCGAGGAAGATTGCTTCGAAGCCCTTTTGCTGAAGCTGCGCTAACGAGATGTCCTTGCCGACCTCGACGTCGCACTGAAACTCGACGCCGCGTTTGCGGAGCACTTCGATCCGTCGCTGGACGATGTGTTTCTCGAGCTTGAAGCCGGGAATGCCAAACATCAGCAGCCCGCCGGGCATGTGGGCCGCTTCGAACACGGTCACACGATATCCACGCTGGGCCAGTTGGTCGGCACAGGCCAACCCTGCCGGCCCCGAGCCAACCACGGCCACTTTCTGATCGTATCGCACGGCCGGGGGTGCCGCGTGGACACCCTCATGCTCGAAGGCATACTCGTTGATGAATCGTTCGATGGATCCGATGGCGACCGCTTCGCCCTTGGCGCGGAGCACGCAACCTTTCTCGCAGAGCCGTTCCTGGGGACAGACGCGCGAGCAAATCTCCGGCATGTTGCTCGTGGACTGCGAAACCGCCGCGGCTTCCAGAAACTTTCCCTCTGCCGTCAGCCGAAGCCAGTCCTGGATGTGGTTGCCGAGCGGACAACCGAGCGTGCAGGTCGGCTCGGCGCATTCGATGCAGCGCGCGGCCTCCTTTTGCGCCATCTCGGGTGAGAGTGTGGCGTAGATTTCGCAGAAGTCCTGGACGCGTTCTTGGGCGGGGCGTTGCTTCGGCTGGACCCGGTCGGTGGCCCACCAGTTGTCCTTCTGTCGAAGCTTGAATGTTTGTTCCTCGCTCATGTTGTGGCTCGGGATGGGCGGGGCGATGGCAATCAGATCGGGGCTGACATTGACTTGCGGGAGTGGAACGTTCGCGCGACTGGTTGCCACGCGCTCTCATTGACACCCCACTTCAGCGGGGTGTTCATGAGACCGTCCACGAATGAGATCGTGATCTCGGGAAGTGTTGGAGCAAAATCGTAGCCAGCCGACGGTACGCGACAGACATTGGCGTATTCTGAGCGGCGCGAACTCGATCTAATGGAGCACGGTAACGCCATATCGTGGATCGCCCATCGGCTGGCTAAATGAAATTGAAAGTTATGCTGCACAAACTGGCTCCTGCTGAATCCGGGTCAGTCGTTTCGGTTGATAAACGCAGTACGGCTCTTCGGCCATGTAGTTGCCGCCACTGTCGTAGTAGGCGCGCGCGCGGCATCCCATGCAGATCCGCTTGAACTCGCAAAGCCCGCATTTGCCTTCGAGCTGGCCGTCGTCGCGCAACCGACCGAACAACGGCGAGTTCTCCCAGATGTCGCGCATGGGTTGCTTCTTGATGTTGCCCGCGCTGACCGGGAGATACCCGCACGGGAAAGCCTCGCCCGTATGCGACACGAAACAAATCTCGCTTCCCGCCAGGCAGCCCTTGGTGAGAGAGAACATGTTGTGACGGCCCGGGTGTCCCGGCTTTCCCGCGCCGTGCGGATGTCCTTGGGTGCCGTGTCCGAGAGCAGAGGGCGAAGATGGTTTTGCGGGCAGCCCCCCTACATCGCCATTTCCGCCCCCTCTGCTCGCATTCACTTCCGCAGTCGCTGTCGCAGTCGTGGTTTCTCGCATTCGGTGTCGGATTTCGGTGTCGCGCTGTTTCATCACGCGAAAATAATGCGGGGCACAGGTCGCCTTCATGTGGATCTTACGTTCCAGACTTTTCTCGTAGATCCACTGGAGCACTCGTTCGTATTCTTCTGCAGGCAGTACATTGGTTTCAGCAATCTGCACCCCGCAACCTACTGGTACCAACATGAAAAGGTGTAGCGCATCCGCGCCGAGTTCGAGTGCCTTGGCATAGAGCAGGTCAATCTGGTGGATGTTGTGCTTGGTGATCGTGCAGTTGATCTGCATGCTCATCCCCAGGCGACGGAGATGACCGAAGCCGCGCAACGCCGCCGCAAGCGAGCCGGGCTGACGGCGAAATTTGTCGTGAGTGACCTCGTCCGCGCCATCAATGCTGATCGCGACACGTCGGATACCGGCGTTGACAATCGCATGAGCCATCCGTTCGTCCACGAGCGTGCCGTTGGTGGCCAGCGCGACCGGCAGACCGCAATCGCGGGCGCAAGTGGCAATCTGGAAAATGTCTGGGCGGAACAACGGTTCGCCGCCGGAGAGGACGAGGATCGGTTTGGCGAAGCTTGCGAGATCGCGAACGAAGCGGAACGCTTCCTCGGTGGTGAGATCGTTCTTCATCAACTGCTTGCTCACGTCGAGCCGCCGGCAGTGGATGCACTCGAGGTTGCAACCTGCTGTGGTTTCCCAGAAGAGAAGCCTGAGTTCGTTCTGCGCCTGTACTGGTGCTACCATTCTGGCCCGCGCTATTCGCACCTCCGATGCCAGCCACGGGGCCGCGCGCCGCAAGAGGGTATAACCCAAGGAGTTGCGGCACTTTCGAGCGTTCCCGCTCAGACCGAAATGTCAGACAACTTGGCGGAAAATTCAGGGGGCGTCTCGACATCATGTCGCAGGCGGGATTGGCGATTGAGCGCTTCAGCGCGAGCGCGAATCCGCGCGAACGAACGCGGACAGATTCAACCGCCGATGGCGCGAATCAGGACGCGTCCGCTGGAGGTCTCGCCGGCGAGGACGGGATTTGACTCCGGCTTGATCCACACCGCGCGTTGGAATGCATCGGCGATCTCCTCATCGGGGGTGCGTTGCCGCAGCAGCGGGAACAAATCCACCTCGAGCGGCGAGAACAGACATGGCCGGAGGCCGCCGCGTGCGGTGAGCCGCATGCGGGAACACTCCGAGCAGAATGGATGGCTCATCGTGGTGATGAATCCGACGCGTCCGCGTCCGCCTGCGATGCGGTACATCTCGGCGACGCCGTCCATGCCTTCCGGCCGAAGCGGTAACTCCTCGGCGATGGCCGCCCGGATTCGCGCGAGCGGCACGAACAGATGGGATCGCCAGCCATCACCGCACAACGGCATGAACTCGATGAATCGCACGTCCAGCCCGCGCTCGGCGGCGAACCGCGCGAAGTCAAGCGCCTCGGCGTCGTTCATGTCGGCGAGCACGACGGAGTTGACCTTGACCTGGAAACCGCACTCGAGCGCGACGCCGATGCCGTCGAGCACCTGTTGCAGTTCCCCGCCCCGGGTGATGTCGCGGAACCGGTCAGGCTGCAGGCTGTCGAGGCTGACGTTGATGCTGCGCATGCCGGCCGCGTACAATCGCGGTGCGAGCGTGGCAAGCCGCATCCCGTTCGTCGTCATGGCGATTCTCTCGAGGCCCTGAATTTGATGGAGCGACGCGATAAAATCCACCAAGCCCTCGCGCACGGTTGGTTCACCGCCGGTCACGCGCACCTTGCGAATCCCCAGCCGGACGCCGATTTTGACGGCCCGGAGCAGTTCTTCGAGCGTGAGCACGAATGCCTTGGGGCACAACGGCACACCCTCGGGAGGCATGCAGTAGACGCATCGGAGGTTACAGCGGTCGGTGACCGAAACGCGCAGATAGTCAATCGTCCTGCCGAACGGATCCTGTAAGGGCATGGGTGGGGACGTTACTGGCTCTGATCCTCAATCCCTTGCAGGTTCAGGTTTGCGTCTTGAATGCGCTTCACGAGGGTGTGGTAGCGCCTGGCCAGGTCGCGCACGACCGCCGCCATCAACCGCAGCCCGACCTCGGGATACGCGATCAGCAGATCGCAGAGCGGTCGTTCCCGCAGGCAAATGACCTCGACGTTGGTGACGGCCGTGACGGTCGCGGACGACGGCGCGGGGTCGAACATGCTGACGTGGCCAAAGAACCGTCCGCGCCCGAGTTTGAGGAACGCTTCCCCGCTGGTGTGATGACTCGACAACTCGACGAATCCCTTGCGCACCATGAAGAGCGTGTCATTGACCTGTCGTTCTTCCAGGAGGAGGTCGCCCCGCGAGTAAGATCGGTGCGTCGCGACCTGGCAAAGCCGGGCAAGGTCAATGTCTTCCAGGTTGGTGAACATTGGGATCTCACGGAGAAACTCGATATCGTCCCGAAACACGGTCACCAGCCGCGCCTCCTCATCCAACGGCGACGGTGTTTCTGTGTTGATCCGGGTCGTTACGCTTGGATCGTTGATCATGGTTTCCTTCCATGCAAGGTGGTCAAACGCAGTTAGCACCGGCAGTGCCACCGGGTTGGGACGCAGAGGAGGTGGATGAAGTGATTGAATCGGTGCGGGTTTCAGTGAAATGCGTCACCGAGCGAAACAACGCACTGATGGACAATCTGACGCCGCGCCGCGTTGTCTTTCGACAGGTTGTCGAGACCTTCGCTGCAGGCCGCGTTCCCCGAACGCCGACCGTGTGTCTCCGCCGCTACGATCTTCCATATTCGCGGTAGTAACGAAACCCCTCGACCAGCATCTTCATGTTCTCCCACGGCACCCCCGGCGCGATCGAACTCGAACAGCCCAGGAACAAACCCCTCTTTGGCCCGCAACGGACGAGCCACTCCATCTCGCGCTTCACGTCCGCAGGGGTGCCGTGCGGGAGCGTGGTGGTGACGGAGGAACCCGCAATGATGACCAGGTCGCGGCCTTGCCGGTCTTTCATGCGACAGATTCGCTCGTAATCCATCCCCGCCTCGTATTGGAAACCTTGGAAGCCGCTGATGCCGAGTTCGAGGAGTCGCGGTACCATGTCCGTCAGGTTGCCGTCGCAATGCCAGATCATGCGCACGTGCGTCTTCAGCATCGGTTCGAGGCAACGCGCGAAGTGCGGAAACCAAATCCGGTCGAGCGACTTGATGTTCACCATCATGCCTTTCGAGCCCGCCATGTCGTGGTCGAGTCGGTATAACGGCGGGAGTTTACCTTCCACGAATGCGCGCGCTGCGGCTCGGTTGATTCGCAGCGCCAGATCAGCCTGGAGAGAAAAGTGGCGCTCGATCACCTCGGGATACAGTGCGTACGCGGAAAAGTAATGCTCATAACCATAGGCTCCATACGCAAACGCTGGGAATCGAATGAAACCGTACCCGCTCTTGAGCATGGTCGGTCCGATCTCCTCCTGGATGCGACGTTCTTCGGCAAGGGCCTGTTTCGTTTGCTGGTCTTCGTCAAACTCGGCGGTGGCCTTCCGCAACTGGGGGAACACGATCTTCTCCAGGTGCGCGACCACTGCCTCGGGGGAATCAATGAGCATCCCGTCGCGTACGATTTGTTTGGCGCCGGTGGTGGCGGTTTTCTCCCGGTTGGCCTCGAATCCGTGAGCGCCCATCGAGAGCGGGTTGTCGGGTATCCATTGGTCGAGCAGGCAGGTGCCGATGTTGACCAGCATCGCCCGGTAGGTCTCGATCGGCTTCTGCCGGTACGTTCCCTCGGGCACGCCCGCCAGCCGGTCGATAATCCGGTGCTCCATCGGGTTGATCTGCCACGACGGGATGCCGCGCACGGGTTTCTGGTGGATGGTATCGAGCGCGAGCTGGGCGGTGGGCGTGAGCGATTCGGTCATGAAACGTTGGCCGAACGATAGCCGGCTCCGCGCGAAACAGAATGGAGAAATCGCCGCGAAATTCTGGACTTTTTCAGCGTTGTCCGGTGGAAGCAGAGACGGTCAGCCGGGGGCGGATTTGCTCCAGGAGACGCTGGTTGATGCCGGGCACGCGCAACAGATCGTCCACGCTCTTGAAGGGGCGGTGCTCGATGATCCGGGAAGCCAGCACGGGTCCGATGCCTCCGACCGATTGAAGGTCCCGGGCAGTGGCCTTGTTGATGTCCACGGGAACGGATGCATCCGCCTGCAATTGCCGGCGCAGTTCCTTCATCTCCGCCTCTTCGTTGCGTTGCTCCGCGCGCATCTCATCGAGCTTGCCGAGGTCCGTCTCCGACCAAACTCCAACCCGCTGCTTCAGCGCCTTCGCCTCCAATTCATCGAGTCGCTTCGCCAACTGCTCCCCCTCGAGACCGTCCGGGGTCTTTCGTTTCACCCCGTACGCGCGAGCCAGCCCTTTTTCAACCAGCAGGGTGCCGAGGTCCTTTCCGTCCGCCGTGGTGATCATCGCATAGACACGCGGCGTGGACGACCGGCCCAGCGCGGTGGCGAACGTGGTGTGGACCGTGAACGGCTTGTCGAGAACTTGCGCGACGAATTTCTGCGCCTCCTCGCCGAAGTGGAGCACGCGGTTCATCTTGACCAGTCCGAAGTGGAGAGCCTGTTCGCGCACCCGCTTGGCGTCGGCATCCGTGCCGGCGGTGGTTTCGGGGCAATCCACGAAGTAGAGTCGCACGACGATTTGTTTCTCACCGGCCTGCACGTGGAAACTGTCGCCGTCGTTCGTTGGATTCTCGACGAGTTGGCAGTCCTTGAACGTCTGCCATTCCCGGGCGTCGGCTCGATCGGCGAGCATCAGACACCATGTCGCCACAACAAGCAGAAGGCGCATGGTAAGCCTCATGGAAAAAGCAGGCTGTGGGAACTGGGCGAATCCGAGTGGCCAGCCGTGGACGGACGACGCCGTCAGCGCCTCACGGGACCGGCGGCGTCTCCAAGTCGCGCAGCATGTGCGCCCCCGTCGTTTGCAACGTCGGCGCGTCGTTCTGTAGCGTGTCCCACAATGTTTGGTAATCCATTGCATCGTAGCCGTGGCTCACGCGGTCCCGCATTCGGGCCACCAGATTTCAGGGCGCGGCGGGAAACCGTTGGCACCACTCGGCGGCCAGACGTTTCGCCGCTTCACCCAACACCTCCATCACCCGTTCAAGAGCCGGCCGCTCGGGCCAGTCGGCGATGATTTCCGGCAAGGTGTTTTGCGCACACAACTCTTGTGCCCGCTGCGCGTACTCGGCGATCTTTCACAGCGTCACCTTCGGGTACTGCTTGCTCATAAGTCGCCACCGCCTCGCGCACCACCTCGTCCCGGAAATATTCGCTCAACCATGCCGCCGTGTGGAAATCCACCTCGTGGCCCATGACCTCCGCCAGTTCATCGCCATAACCGAAAAACTTCAGTCCTGGACGAACTCCCGGCACGAACTCCACCAGCACGTCCACGTCGCTGCGCGTCAAGTCGAAGTCATCCCGCAACACCGACCCGAACGCGCTCAACTTGCGGATGCCGCGCACGCGGCAGAACTCCGCGATCCTCTCTTGGTCGATCTGGATGGGCAATTCGGCGACGTTCATGGCAAATAGTATCACGCAAGCCGCTGGCGGCTGCAACCCTCATTGCAGGCCTGACGACGGATGCAAAGGCGGCCCGGCTTGTATGACCATGACTCATCGTCCATGGAATTCAGAGTGACTCCGCAGTGAAATATTTGGCGTTCACGCTGCAACGCCAGTGTTTGAAGACATTGTCACGATGAGAGGCAAGGAAGCTTTGGTCTGGTTCGGCAAGTTTGTTCGGAAGGTGGATGCGCTGGCGTTCGTAGGAACTGAAGTTCCTTTGCAGGCCTGCGTGAGTTGGAGGAGTTGTTTGCTCTCAGGCGCAAGCGTCCGGAGATGGGATTGAAACTCATCGCTTCCGCGCCACTTCGACAATGACCGGGTTATGCCGGTGCAGTTTTCCAAACGGGAGCCTGCAGTACAGGTTTAACGCGATGAGTTCGTGTTCACGCGTCCAACCCACGCTCCCTGCTTTGGCCATACAGTCATTCTGGCCGAAGTCACTCCCTTGGCAAAACCAGAAATCAGCATGCTCAACCAGGCGTTCGGCACGAGCCACGGAGAACATCAGGGCTGGACGGTCCTCCGCATTTGCGAACATGAGTTGAGCGGCGGGATCCGACAGAAGGCAAAAGGCAGGAGGCAGAAGATGGTGGAACAGATCAGGAAAGCGTTGGAACGGTCTTCACGCCCGACGCTCACGGGTTGGAGGAAGGGGGCCGCAAATTTCACGAATGGACGCGAATGCAAGGCGAACCGTCAGGACGCCAGCGACGCCGAGAAGCGCGGGGAAAGGGTTCGTGATGCGCGGCCAATCCCATCCCTGTGATCCGCAATCCGTGGATCCGAAGTTCCTATCTCCACTCCCGGATCGCCTCGACCATGGCGATGAAGTTCTGCACGGGGACGTAGTCGGGGACGGAATTGCCGGAGCCGGGACAGTAGCCGCCGTCGCGGGCGAGCGCATCGAGGTTCTTACGCGTCTGATCGCGGACTTGTTGGGGCGTGCCGCGGGCGAGCAGGTCCACGTCAATGTGACCGAGCAGACAGAGCCGGTCGCCCCATTGTTTCTTCAACTCGACCGCGTTCATTGGCTTCGGCTCGATCGGATGCAGGCCGACGAATCCGCAGGCGACGATGTCGGCGATCAGGTCCTTCATCTGCCCGTCCGAATGATAGAGATAGATGACACCGCGCTGGCGGCAGAAGTCGCCCATGCGTTTGTAGGCCGGGAAGACGTGACGACGCAGCACGTCGGGGTTGATCATCGGCCCGCTGAAGTAGGCGATGTCGTCGGCGTGCAACACGGCGCCGATCACGGGGTGTGAAGCGACGCGTTCGGTGATGCGCGTCTGGATGGCGGCGACTCGATCGAAGACCCGGGCGACCAGCCTCGGGTTGTCCTCGAGCGCCTCACAGAAAAAGGTGAACCCCATCAACTGCCACGCGCCGGTGAAGATCTTGCCGATGTTCGCGATCGCTTTCATTCCGTGCGGGAGCAACGGCTGGATGGCGTCGAGCCCCGAAAGATCGGTCTTCTCGGGATCGGGCCAGGTGTACTTCTCGAACTCTGCTTCGGTGGTGATGACGCCCTTGCCGGTCTCGGCCCAGTTCATTTCCACGTCTTCGTCGCGGTACAAACTGTAATGGGAATGCGCCTGCTTCTGGCTCGCGGCGGTCATCTTGCCGCCGAATTGCACCAGCCCGAAGCTGACCGGGTACAGACACAGTCCCGCCTCCGACCAGAACGCGACGTCGTCGGCAAGCGTCTCGATGCACCGGCCGAGAAATGCGGCTTTCACGTCATTGCCCACGCCCACGTCGAAGTGGGGCGGCGGCGACATGGGCGCGCGATCCACGATGGCGCGGCGGATTCGTTCAAAGCGATTCTCGCTCATATGCATTCCTTTGGTTGCGAGCACTGCGAGACTTTGCCACAAGAAGGCACGCGAAGTCACGAAAAGCCTGACCAATCGGACGAAGTGAAAGCGCCGATCAGCGAGTCTGCACGGCATACCGCGGAGACGGCGGTTCGTGGGCGGCGGACGGTTCTTCGCCGGGTTCGAGTGGGAAGTTGAACACATCGCGCAGGGCAATCTTGAGATCAGGGAACGTCGGGCTGCGGAGTTCGTCCTCTTTGCCGAAGACGTGTTGCACGCGGTACCCTCTGTCGTCCAACAACAACACCTCCACCATGGACGGTCACGGCGTCACGATCCAATACTCCTGCACACCCGAGCGTGCGTAGAGATGGAGCTTGGGGTGTCTGACAAGATGCGGGAAGGCATCGCAGATGATCTCCACCACGAGCGTTGGCGCGCCCTCGATATGGGTGCGCTTCACCTGACTCGGATTGCAGATGACGAGGAGGTCCGGTTGGACAACGTCCATCTCCGAAAGCACCACATCCAGTGGTCCGTGAAACGCCCGGTGAGGGGTGCCCCGAAAGTGATCAGCGAAGATTGCCAGCAGATTCCCCAAGACCCATTGATGTCGCGTGGTTGGTGACGGAATTCGATACGCAATGCCGTCGATCACTTCCCAGCGTTGGTCGTCGTCCCACGTTTGATAATCAGACCACGTGTAACGTCGGTTTGGTTTTATGGCTGGATCGCTCATGCGTCCTGTGCAGCATATTCGAGTGTGCAGTGGAAGATTCGGAAGAGGGATCGGAACGCAGTTCTCCATGAAACCGCCCTACACATCCCGGCAAGGCCAGTTCCTCGCCTTCATACATCATTACACGACACTGCACGGACGCCCGCCCGCCGGGGCGGACATGATGCAATTCTTCCAGGTCTCGCCGCCGAGCGTGCATCAGATGATCCTGACCTTGGAACGGCGCGGGTTGATCAACCGCACGCCGGGTGAAGCGAGGAGCATCCGCCTGCGAGTGCCGCCCGAGGAACTGCCGCCTCTCCACGGCACGGCCACACGGACGAGCATTCAGCCACCTGCGCCGCAGGGCCGAAGATCAAGCGCCCACCGACACGGAAGCCGCTCTGCTGCGTCTCGGCAAAATGCAACTCGAAGACTGGTTCGCAGACAACAAGCGGCATGCTCTCGACGATTCAGAGTTCATTTCGTTGCTGGACATGGTGATCGAGTCATTCGCTCACGTCGGGTTGGCCGCGCCGTTCGTTCAACTGCTGCGCCGCCACGCCTGCGAATTGTATCACCGGCTCTGCCAAGAGGATGAGCCCGAGTCCACCTTCGAAGCCAACATGGAACTCATGCTCAGCTACCTCCCCGATTCACGGCGGACGGTCTGGCAACGGTCTCTGTGACGGACAGCGACGGGACAGAAAAACCTCGAGGTAATCGGTGACGGAGGCTCATTTTTCCATCATGAGCGTTATGGTTGACTCCGGCAACGTATGCCCCTTCCCAGGTAATGCCATTCGAAATCTTGTGTGTCGAACCGAAGGCATCGTTGATTGCTATCGTTTGGAGTACCAGCTTTAGCTTGCCTCCTCCCGCGCAACGCAGACAAGCGGAAGCTTGGACTCCAAACGCAATCGGTTCGACCGGCCCTGTCGCAGACAGGACGCGGAGTTTGTTGGGGCGTCGTTGACTGTGCCGGAAACCGTTGGTTTCAACCCCGGGCCGCTTCCACAATTCTCCGCAGCGAGCGCGAGTTCATGTTCAACGGCACGGCGCACTCGGGGCTGATGATCGGGACGCCGGCTTCGAGGGCGTAACGGACCTCGCGATCTACCTGGTCGAGTTTGCCGCCGTAAAGCGTGTCGGGATTGTTGACGTTGCCGATGAGACGGATGTGTCCGGCGACGGCATCCACGGCTTTGCGCGCGTCGTTCTTCGAGTCGAAGTGGAAGGCGGCGAAGCCGGATTGCGCGATGTACGGCATTCGGTCGAGCGTGTAACCGCAGATGTGCAGGATGACGGGGCAGGCGATTCGTTTGGCGAGTTCCTGATGCACGGGCAGCAGGAAATCCCGGTAGGTCTCGGCGCGACACAGATCACCCGTGAGATGGTCGGCCAGCGTCACGCAGTCGGCACCGGCCTCGATCTGCGCTTTGGCGAAAAGCACTGTGATTTCCTTCAGCGCATGGAGGATACGGCGCAGTTTGTCGGGATCATCCATCACCAGGATGAGAAAGCTCTCGGTGCCGAACAGGTGATAGGCGAGCGTCCATGGGCCGAACACCTTGCCAACAAGCGCGACCTCATTGCCATGGCGTCGCTTCAGGATTCGCAGCGAATCAAGCACGGTGCGCGTTGCCGGGCGGTCGAGAAAGTCGCCGGGGACTTTCACCTGTTCCGGCTCCTCATAAAGAAATGTGCCTGTGTCGGCAAACCGTCGCACAGTCGGCATGTGCGTTTTGTCGCCCCAATCCACGTTCGCGCCCATCGCCGCGGCCTCCTGCACGACGGAGAAATAGGGCGCGATGGTGTCGTAGCGGAGCCGCTCGAAGCCTGTGCCCGCCAGCGTGGCCATCTTCTCGGGATTGGTGTGAACGTCCGGGAAGAAACAGCCCGTCGCCTCCATCAGATCCACCGTCGCGATCGAGGTTGGATTGCCGACGGCGGGCACGTCGGTCCGTTCGCCGCGCAAGGCTTTGAGAAATCGGTCGCGTGGAGTCATGTCGCCTCCTTCTCCGTCTTGTCGGCGGGAGCGGAGGCAGCGGCCTGCCGTTTCTGCTCCTGATCCTTGTCGTAGAAAAGTCGAATCTGCGGGTTGCTGATCCCGACAATTTCGTTGGCGCGGATGACGGCGCGACGAGTCGCATCGAGGAAATTGCCGCGCGAGGGGAAGTAATTCTCCGCGCCGAGCGTCTTGTCGAGGCCCGAGCGCATCACCACGCGGTCAATCTCAGGGCTGGTACCGCTGATGAGGACGTGGATCTTCATGCCACGCAGGTCGCGGATCAATTGTTCGAGCACCATCACGCCCGTGGCATCCAGGTTCTGCGCGTTGCGCAAGCGCAGCACGACCACCCGCGTCCGGTCACGATCCACCGACTTCCAGATTTCTTCCTGGATCGTCTCAGCGGCCCCGAAGAACAACTCGCCTTCGACGTGCACGATGGACACCTGCGGCGAATCGGCACCGCTCCCCTGCGCGACCGGTCGGAAGCGCCCTTGTTCGTCGAATTCAAACTCCATCAGTTTCGGGTGGCTGGCCTTGCGCAGGAACAACGCCATGCTGACCAGCATGCCGAGGTAGATGGCCGAGTCGAGTCGGAGAAAAATCGCCGCCGCAAACGTGATCACAAACACCAGCGCGTCCGAGTAGGTGGACAGGAGCGCGACGCGGAGTTGTTTGCGGTCCACCAGTTTCAGACTAAGCCACATGATCAACGCCGCGAGCGACGGGATGGGAATCCATTCCAGTAATCGTCCCGCCGCCAGCACGACCACGCCCGCCACGAGCGACGAGATCACCACGCCCCATCGGGAGGTGACGCCGCTGCGCAGGCTGAACTCCGAGCGCGTGAAGGATCCCGATGATGGCATCGCACCAAAGAACGCTCCCACGAAATTGCCCAAACCCAGCCCGAACATGTCCTGGTTCGGGTCCGCCGATTTGCCCGTCCGCATCGCGAGGCTGCGCGAGATGGTGCTGACTTCGAGGCATCCCAGCAACCCAAGCGCGATGGCGGGGCCGGCCAGTTCGTAGATCGAATGGAGATTGAACCCAGGCCAGATCAACTCGGGCAAGCTGCCCGAGATCCGTTGCGCGTCGCCCACCACGGCCACGTGTAGCGATGCGTCAAACGAGTGAAGTCCCCAGGCGAGCAATGCTCCCACGATGATCCCGACGAAGCCGGACGGTATCTTCGGCAGCAGACGGCGCGAGGTCACGATGCAAACAAACGTCACCCCGCCGACGAACAGGCTCGGCAGATGCGTCTCGGGCAACGTCGCAAGGCTCGCCGCCACCCGGGCCAGCAACCCGCGCGAGCCTTCGACCTGCGTGCCGATGAGATTGGGAATTTGGTTCAGGAAGATCAGCGCGCCCGTGGCCGCCATGTATGCCACGACGACCGTGCGCGAGATGTACCGGGTCAATCCACCCGCGCCGAGGATGGCTGCAACGATTTGGAATCCGCCCACGACCACCGCGATGAGGGCCACCTGCGCGACCACGTTTGTCTGGCCGGACTGGCCCACCAACACCGCGGCCAGCATCAGGCTCAACGTGTTCGTCGGCCCGCAGGCGAGGTGCGGCGAACGGCACCACAATCCCGCGATCAGACTCACCACCACCACCGCCCACAACCCCATGATCGGCGGCACACCGGCCAGGAGCGCGTAGGCCATGGCCTGCGGGATGGCCATCACGCTGACGGCCAGCCCGCCCAGCGCGTCGCGTTTGCGGTCGCCCCCTTCCAGACCGCGAAGCAACCGCAGCGGCGCGCCGAAATCCAACGACACGTTCGAGAAACGCCGACGCAGTTCACCGGCGATGTAGGCCAGCTCACCGGTGATCGTGATTGGCCTTTCGTTCTGTCTGCCTTCCTCGTTCTGCGTCGAATCACTCATCCACTGTTCCGTCCGGCGATGCAGTATGGGGCAGGTTCTCGCCCATTACAACGATGCTTTGGGTGCGCCGGGGGACAAGCTGAAGCTTGAACGACATACGCTGGCGCTGGATCGTCGCACTCCTGGAAACGTGCTCCTGCTTGCGTTTGGAGTTCGAGCTTCAGCTTGTTGGAGTGTGCGGCATTCCGAGGGCAGAGAATCACCACGCCACGTCGGCCACTGCGCCCGGCTCGCCACGCTGGCGGGACAACTCTGGCCACGGATCGCGCGTGTTCAGGCGGAAGTCCATCAACTTGCGTCGCAGATCGGCGACGATGCATGGAACCTTGGGATCGTTGACGGGATTCCTGGTCTCCATCGGGTCGTTTTGGAGGTCGTAGAGTTCCTCGGCGTCGCGATGCAGCAAACGACTCGTTGGCCGGCAGCCCATCCTCTCGATCTTCTGTTTGAGAATGGCCTGCCACGTTTGCGAGCGGAAGAGATCGGTCGGCATCGACACCTGAAAATCATGGGCGAGAGTACGGACGAGCTTGTAGCGTCGGCCACGAAGCACTCGATACGGGTTGTACTCGATCACGCCGTGGAAGCAGTGCGAGAAGAACGTCTCGTCCCCGCCGGCAGGGTCGGGCTGTTCCAGGATCGGAAGCAGTGAACGGCCCGGCAGGAAATCGGGCACGATCACCGCAGCGGGATCGTAGGTGTTCCCGGTCGAGCCGGGATTGTTGAACTCGTTGCCGAATCCCTTCTGTGTCCGATGCGGATCCGCCCAACCGACGTGCAGATAGAACGGCCTGTCTTTGTTCGGGGCGAGAAACGTCCGTGTCTTCTCAGCGAGGTCTGTGGGGCTGCGATGATTGACCTCGGGCTCGAACTCGAAGGGATAGACTCAATGCGGATCCACATGTTTCTTCCCGATGCACGCCGTGGCGAACCCGAGCGCCCGGAGGATGCGCGGGATGGATTGGACTTCCTCGAACGTGCGGAAGTGGTGCGCGCCGTGGGTGTGTCCGTACTGGCCGTGTTGGTGGACGTGGAGTCCCGTGAACAGGCAGGCCCGGCGCGCCGCGCACGAGGGCGAGCGACAGAATGCGTGCTCGAACACGACGCCGCGCGCCGCGAACTCGTCCACGTGCGGCGTGCGGATGATCTTGTTGCCGTAGCATCCCGCGATCGGACTCCAGTCGTCGGCGATCATCAGGACGACGTTGCGGTAGTTCATGCGATTGATGCGCGGCTCCGTTCCGATGGCGTCGCGTCAAGGTCGGCGCTCCGGGAACTCACCCTTCTGGTTCCGTGATGGTCACGTCCACAGCCTCCACGATACATCCCGCCTCGTCTGTGCCTTGTGCCGTCGAGGATCGAACCGCGACGCGGTTTGCCACCTACCGCGCCGTGACGGCATCCACGCCCTCGGGCGGCACCGTGAAGAGCACCAACAGCGTTCCATCCGGCAGGAGCACCATGACTGGCAAGTCAGTGAAGTTCGTCGGCGGAACCGGCTTCATTCGGCCACTCTATCGGCTGCTCGTTCTGGCGCAAGCTCCCAGGTGTTTCCACGGTGCATCTGGACACTACCACCGGCTGGCAACCCGTTGTAGTGGCCGCCGTCCTCGGCGGTTTCCGCTTCCGCATCACCCGACCAGCGCCCGAGGACGGGCGCCTTTACAACGGGGGCGGTGACGAGATGCGCCCGATGTTCCGCCTGTTTCAGAAGGTTTTGCTCCCGCACGGCCTTTCCCATTCTTGACTCCTGCGCTCCCTTGCCGCATAACTCGCCCGCTTTTCCAACAAAGGGAGCGAATCATGAAAGAACAAATCGTCAGCAAGAAGGGCGCGAAACCGGGCGGCGCGTACTCGCCGGGCATCCGCGCGGGAGATTTCGTGTTCGTGTCGGGACAGGGGCCGATTGATCCCACGACCAACCAGATCGTCGGCACGACCATCGAGGAGCAGACCCGCCGCACGCTCGACAACGTCAAAGCCATCCTCGAAGGCGCGGGTTGCACGATGGACGACGTCGTCAAATCGAGCGTCCACCTGCTCGACATCAAAATGTTCGACCGCTACAACAAGGTCTATTCCGAGTACTTCAAAGACCCCAAGCCCGCGCGCACAACCGTGCAGTCCGGGTTGTGGAGTAATATCCTCGTCGAGATAGATGTGGTGGCGTACAAGCCGGTGAAGTGAATGGTTATTGGTCATTGGTTAATCGTCATTGGTTGATGGTGCTGTGCGACGATCCGACTCCGATAACCAATAACTGATAACCAATAGCGACCTCACCCCATGGAATGGCACTCCGACACCGAGTTGTTCGCCACGATGAAGCGCGAACTGTTCACCGCAGTCGTCGGCGACATTCTCGACAAGATGGGGTTCTACCATCAGTTCCTCCCGCCGCAAATCCAGCCGCTGCGAGACGACATGGTCGTCGCTGGACGCGCTTTTCCCGTACTGGCGGGCGATGTGTTCGGCCCGGCAAAGAAACCGTTTGGTCAGATGCTCGAAGCGCTCGACGACATGAAACCGAACGAGGTCTATGTCACCACCGGCGCGCGGCGGGCCTCGGCGTTGTGGGGCGAGCTGATGAGCACCCGGGCGCTCAAGCTCGGCGCGGTCGGTGCCGTGTGCGACGGTTACACGCGTGATACGAGCGGCATCTTACGGCTCAATTACCCGACGTTCTGCTGGGGACGATTTGCGCAGGACTCCAGCGTACGGATGCAAGTGCTGGATTATCGTTGTCGGATCGAGATCGGCGAAATCCCGATCCGTCCCGGCGACATCCTCTTCGGCGACATTGATGGCGTGTTGGTTGTCCCGAAGGAAGCCGAGGTCGAGTGCATCACCAAAGCGCTCGAAAAGGCCCGCGGCGAAAAGCTCGTCAAGAAAGCCCTCGAACAAGGCATGTCCGCCGTCGAGGCGTTCAAGAAGTACGGGATCATGTAGGATTGCGGGCGGCCGTCGCCTGTGGCATAAGCCGGATCGTGACGCCCAAGAACCTTCCCTGGGTGCTTTGGGAGTTGAATCGCGGGGCGCGGAAGCCTTCGCTCTACGGCACCCGTGTAGTGACGGCGTTCTTCGCACTTTTCCTTGTGGCTCAGGTGGCGATGGTCAGCCATCCGGGACTGCGATCACAATGGCGCGGAGCGAGTGGCTACTTGATGGTCGCAAACTTGGCCGTTGTCGGAGGCGGCGTTTTGTTCATGCGAAGGATTGCGCGCAGTTCGCGGCAAAGCAGCCTGACCACCGAACGAAACGAGGGCACGCTCGCCTTGCTTCTCTGCACGCCGCGCCGACCCTTCGAGGTCGTGCTGTTGAAAACATTGCCCGCATGGGCGATCACTCTGGGAGCGACACTCGGTTGCGTGCCGATTCTCCTGATTTCCGCTTTCCTCCAGCTTTGGCCGCTGGACCGCGCGGTCGGCGTGGTGACTTGGTTCTGCAGCTTGATGCTGTTCTCGGAATCGGCCCGTGTCGCGCTCACCTGCACCAAGCTGGGAGAGAAAGCGGTGCAAGCTGCGCTCAGCATTGGACTCGGGGCGTTCATCGGCGCACCGCTCATTCTACACGCATTGTTCTCAAACCAATCTTGGGCGCAATGGCTGACCTACCTGAATCCCATGCAGGCCATCGTCCGCGGACCCACCGACCGTCTGCTGGTTGCCAGCGCGCTCCATCACCTCTGGAGCCTGGCGTGTTTGTGGATCGGCGCTGCGTGGCTCACCAAGGAAGTGTATCCTGTTCGGGGGCGTCTCCGGCTGCTTTGGCAGGACTTCACCCGTCGAATGAGGCGACTGATTCCGTGGCGGACGCGAATTGGGAAGTGGCTGCTGGAACGCTATCCGATCGCCTGGCTCAACCTGCGAAGTTTCGTTTGGATCGCTTTTCCCCTAGCCATCCTTGCCGGCATTGCGTGCGCGGGAATGGCTCTCTTGCATGCGCATGATGCTGAAACGGCCGGCGTGATTCTTGGCTGCGCGGGATTCCTTGCATTCGCATTTGTCATCGGCACGCGGACCTCGGTTGATCACTCACTCAGAGCCGAACGCGAATCGCGGATGAACGAAGTGATTCACCCGCTTCCGATCCCGGCGAGGAACGTTGCGGTGAGCCGGCTGGTCGAATGCGCGTTCTGGGTGGGCCCATCGCTGGCGCTTCTTTGGTTGGCTGCGACGATCGTGACTGCGTGGTTCATTGATTGGAAGTTTGCGGTCCCGATCTTTATCGGGTTGCTCGAAGTGTGCGCCCTGTGCGCCATGATTTGCCTCGGGACTCACGTTGGCGCGTGCATCCCCAAGAAATTCCTCGAGCCGGACCAATGGATTCTGGCTATCATCGCAGTGGGCACGGTCGTCGCCATTCCAGGAAGCATGGGTTTCGTCGCGCTTGTAGATGGCGGGGTCGGTGTCTGGTTGATTTGTAGCGTGGCACGGCTCGCGATGGAATTGTTCCTGACCCAGTTTCTGTTCGGCATGTTGGTGCGGAAGATCGAATCAGGGGAACAGGGTTCGCTCACGCCGCTTGCATAACATCGGTCGTTAGCCTACTCTCCCCCCGCTCATGCTCGAAAATCTTTCAGAGAAACTGCAAAAAGTTTTCCGCAACCTGCGCGGATACGGAAAGCTGACCGAGAGCAACATCGGCGACGCACTGAACGAAGTGCGGAAGGCGTTGCTCGACGCGGACGTAAATTACAAGGTCGCCAAGGAGTTCGTGGCCTCGGCGCGCCAGAAATGTCTCGGAAAGGAAGTGGTGACGAGCGTCACGCCCGGGCAGCAGGTCGTCAAGATCATCCACGACGAATTGGTGACGTTGATGGGGTCGAACGCGGCGCCGCTCAAGCTCGACAAGTCGCCGAGCAAGATTCTCCTCGTTGGCCTGAACGGCAGCGGCAAGACGACCACGGCGGGCAAGCTCGCGCGTCACCTCCAGAAACAGGGACGAAGTCCGTTGCTCGTGGCGTGCGACGTGTATCGGCCGGCAGCGATTGACCAGATCAAGACGCTCGGCGAACAACTCGGCATTCCCGTCTTCACCGTGCCGGGCGAGCAGGACGTCACGAAGATCGCAGCGAAAGCAATTGAGTTCGCCGTCGCCAACCATCATCACATCCTCGTCGTGGACACGGCGGGCCGGCAGCAGATTGACGAGCCGTTGATGCAGGAACTGGTGCGGCTCAAAGCCGAGACGAACCCGCAAGAAATCTTGCTCGTGGCTGACGCCGCCACCGGCCAGCAGGCAGTGGACATCGCCAAACAGTTCAACGAGAAACTCGACCTCACCGGCATCATCCTCACCAAGCTCGACGGCGACGCGCGCGGTGGCGCTGCGCTCTCGATGAAAGCCGTCACCGGCAAGCCGATCAAGTTCGCGGGCGTGGGCGAAAAACTCGAAGACTTCGAGCCATTTTATCCTGACCGGCTCGCCTCGCGCATCCTCGGCATGGGCGACATCGTGAGCCTGGTCGAGAAGGCGCAGCAGACGGTGGACATCGAAAAAGCGCAGAAACTGGTGGAAAAGATCAAATCCAAGCAGCTCGACCTCGCCGATTTCCTCGAGCAAATCCAGCAAATCAAGAAGATGGGCCCGCTCGAAAATCTTCTTGGCATGTTGCCGGGAATGAATAAAGTCAAAGACCTTTCGGTGGACGAGGCTCGTTTCCGACGCATCGAAGCGATCATTCAGTCCATGACGCCGAAAGAGCGGTCGCGGCCCGAACTCATCAACGGTAGCCGCCGATTGCGCATCGCTCGCGGAAGTGGCACACAGGTTTCCGACATCAACGACCTGCTGCGTCAGTTCCAGACGATGAAGAAAATGATGAAGAACATGGGACGATTCGAAAAGCTGATGGCCCGGGGCGGTCCGTCGGCGATGTTTGGAAGATAGGACAATTTATGGCAGTAAGGATTCGCTTGCGACGGGAAGGGACGAAGAACGTCCCGGTGTTCCGCATTGTGGTGGCCGACTCGCGCAGCCCGCGCGACGGGCGGTTCATCGAGAACCTCGGCACCTACGACCCGCAGAAAAAGGGCGTCAACTTCAGCGTCAAGCTCGAACGCGCCCAGCATTGGATCTCGAAGGGCGCACAACCGTCCGACACCGTCCGCAGCATCCTCAAGAAGGCCGCCAAGAATGCCGCGGCCAACGCCCAAGCGGCGGCGTAAGTCACTCACTTGCGACTGTCTGCGTTGGAACGCGGCGCCACGGTTCGCAGGCACTCACGGAAGTTTGTGCTTCGGGCTCGCCACGGTATCAAGCCAAGGCTTCAGCGTGAGCCAAGCACCTACCACGCCCGTGAATCCGGCACCGGCATCCACTGTCCACCGGCGGCGATGGAATGCTGGCTGACCAGGCCGGGCAGGGTCATGTCCATCGCTTCGTGAATGCCGATCGGACAGGGCGCGGTTCCGTCAATGGCGGCGACGAAGTCGAGCAACTCCAGCAGGTCGCCGCCGCCGTGACCGGCTTTCTTCGCGAGTTCCTCGAACTTCACCCACGACTCGGGCATGTACTCGCGCTGGATGGTTTCGAGATCGAGCCAGTTGTCGGGCGTCTTGCTTTTCGAACGCAGCCAGATGCGGTTTTTCTCACCCATCCCCCGAGAGCGCATTGATTCATAGCAGCCGTCGGTACCCTGCAACTGATAGTTCGTCATCGCATGGGGTCGGTCGCTCAACATGTCCACGCGGATTTTCACCAGGCCGCCCCGCTGCATCTTGCAGAGCATCACGCAACTGTCCTCGTTCTCGTAGTGGGCGCCACGCGGGTCTCTGTAGTGATGACCCGAGCCTGCACAGCAAACGCTGATGACACGGTCACCGGGCATCCATTGGAGGATCGGCCCGAGGCTGTGCGTGCCGTAAGTGATCCCGTTAATGCCGGTCTGCCAGCGCCGCCGCCACTTGGTGATCTCGTTCAATTCCTTGAGTTCGTGAATGTACTCGCCCTCAGCGTAATACGGCGTGCCGAACTCGCCGCGTCGCACCATCTCCTTGATGACCTGGTTCGACTGTATGTAGGTGTAGTTCTCGGCCATCATGAACACGGCCTTGCTGGCGTTGCAGGCGCGGACGAGTTCCCGGCATTGCTCGACGCTCACGGTGGCGGGCACTTCGCTGATGACGTGAACGCCCCGCCGCAACGCCGCGATTGCCTGCGGCGCATGGAACGGCATCGGCGTGCCGAGGATCACCGCCTGCACGTCTGACTTCGCCAGCATCTCGCCGTAGTCGGCGTACTTCTCCCGCGCGCCGAGGTTCTGCCGGGCCTCCTCGAGTTTCTCCTCGTTGGTGTCACACACAGCATGGACTTCCAGCCGCCCGGTCGCTTCGCAACCGAGCTTGAACCCGCCACCGCGCCCCGCGGCACCCACAATTCCAAGTCTGATTTTCTCTCTCATGCCTGCTCTCCCGGTCGCATTGTTTCACGGGAGCATGACGGGTTCACGTCCAAATCGCAATCAGGGAGATTGCGCGCTTGAGCCGGCGTGTGGCACGTCGCTTCGTAAGCGTTGCGCCTTTTTCCGCGCTCTGGTAGGAGCTACGGGCGCTGATGCGGAAATTTCTCGGCAACGCACTTCTCACGCTCGCGCTCGCTGCGCTCTGCATGTGGATGCTGTTCGTCGTCAATCGGCGCGCGGCGCCGACGGAGAAGATTCTTCCGCCCTCGGGCACGGCGTCGCCGGACTACGCCTCCATTGTGGCCGATATCCACGAATCAAGCCTGCGCAAGGAACTCCAGACGTTCACCCAGTGGCCGAGCCGCTTCTCGGGATCGGACGGTTGCACGGCCGCCGCCGACTACATCGCTGCCGCGCTGCGCCAGGCGGGCTACCGCGTCATCGAACAGCCCTTCCCGGTCACCGTGCCGACGACGCGGTTCGCGCGCGTCCTTGACGACTCCGGGCGCGCCATCGAAGGCGTCCAGATTCACCCGATTCTGCCGAACTGGTTCCGCACCTGCACCACGCCCACCAACGGCCTGCGCGGCACCGTGTATCGCGGCGAACTCGGCCTGGCGCAAGAGTTCAGCTCCGTGTCGCTGGAGGGGAACTTCGTGATGTTGCCCCTGGGTGTGTCATGGGGCACCGTCGCGGGCATGGGCGCGCGGGCGATTTTCTATTTCGACGACGGGCGCCCCAACGTGGGCCAGAACTGGGACCATCACCTCGAAGCCTCGCTCAACGTCCCGCGGTTCCTGGTCACGGGCGACCCCACGAAACTCGTCGGCAAGACCGTCACCATCGAAGCGCGCGTTGACTTCGAGCAGCGCACGGTGCGCAACGTCGTGGGCATCCTCGACGCGTCCGGGTCGGATGAGGAGGCGGTGATTCTCAACGCGTTCTACGACGCCTACAGCTACGTGCCCGACGTGGCGCAAGGTGCGAACCAGGCGTGCAGCCCGGCGGTGATGCTCTCCGTAGCGCGGCAGATCGCACGGGAAGCACCCCGGTTGAAGCGTTCGGTCGTGGTTGTCGCCACGCCCGGGCACGCGCAGGGATTGTTCGGCATTCGCGAGTTTCTGGCCGCGTTGGGCAAGCGCGATGCGGACGCATCCGACGCGAATGTCGCAGCAAAGCGTCTCGCGGAACTCGAGAAACGGCTGCCATCCGCCACCAAGGTGCTCGCCTCAGACTCGCAAGGCGCGAACGGCGTATTGCTGGCCGAGGTCCTGCCGGCCGCGGAGTTCGAGAACGTGCACAACCGAGTCATGGACGATCTCCTCATGAGCGCACTCGAAGAGGTGGTGCGGACCCGGGTGGATTGGGTTCGGGACGGCATGACCGTCCAAGGTGCGAGTTTCCACAGCTACAGCGAGGCGCGCAAACGGGAGCAAACCGCAAAGGCGATCCAGGCCACACCCCGTGCGAAACTGAAAGCGGAGACGCTCTCCCGGTTTGGAGTGGATTTGCCGCAACGACAACGCGCGGAAGCACGAAGGTGGGCGCAGGAGATCGTTGCCGAACACACGCGGCTGGCTGCGCGCGCCGCGTTGGCCGGAGAATTGGCGCACCACAAACGCGTGCTGTTCCTCGGGCTGGATCTGAGTTCGAGGTCGGGCCGGATCGGTTTGGTGTGCGGCGAAGGCGCGAAGGCGATCGGGTGCCAGCCCGCTGATTCAGAGGTGGCCGCACAGTTCGCGCGTGCGGGCGAGGAACTCAGACACACCGACGCCGGCACGTCGTATCTGAAAACGAAGACAGGTCAGGCGCGGTTCGTGAACCTGCTGCGCGAACGCGACGCGCGTGAGCTGCCGTTTGTGACAACCCCCCAGGGCGCGCCGCTGTACTTCGAGTCGCTCGCGGTTTTGTCTGCCGGACACACCGCCTTCACCCTGGTCACGCTCGACGACGATCGGAAGGCGTTCGGCACGCCACTGGACACGCTGGACCGGATGCTCGATGAGACCGGCACCGAGGAGCGCGTGACCGAGAGTCTCTGCGTGGTCGCGCGCATGACAGCGGCGGCGGTGAGCCAACTGGCACTGGGCCAGGGCCAGATCGTGCCGGTGTCGCAGGCGAGCGATCTCTACACGATTCGCGGCGACGTCCTCAGCCAGGTCGGCGACAGCCTCACACCGGACAACCCCATGCCCGGCGCAATCGTCCGGTTCGGGCCGCTGAGCACGACGTACTACAACCTGCCGGGCATGGGTCGCGACATCTGCCTGACGGCGGACTGGCACGGACGATTTGCGCTGTCCTACATTTACCCGCACCTGTTGGACACCGACTACCATCCGTCCTCGACCATTGACGCGGCGGTGGTCGAACCCGAGGATGGCCAGATTCTCTGGGCGCTTTCGACGATCCACAGCGGACCGCTCGCGCCCTACTGCGTGCGTAACGTCCGCATCACACAGTACGAGCGCGACACGGCGCACGCGGTGGTGTTTCGGGCCGTGCCCGTGGAGATCGTTCCGATGCCCGACCCGAACACGTTCAAGCCCTTCACGGTCAGCTTCATGGAGAAAAAGAGCCTCGCCGCGCCCAAGGACTCGAAGTCCGAGGCGGCCGGTGGCTGCCAGGTGATCTTCGTTCCGCCGGACAGCGAGCTGTATTTCACCTTCTTCAAAGGCAGGAAGGACAACCCCAGCCTCTCTGAACTCGGCGCCTTCGCTCTCGGCGCGGAAGAACCGCAGTCGTCCAAACTCATCTCCGGTGCCGGCTATCTCTCCGCCGACACGCCCCGCATCAGCAACATCGAGTTCGACGCCGCGCGCAGCATGGTTCGGGTGAACGGCAATCGCGTCGAGATGCAGAAACGCTACGGGATGGCCGACGAGATGATGATCAACTACAACCAGAAGGCGGCGCAGCTCGCGAAGGAGGCGAACCGACTGGCGGCGGAGACCAACACCGTTCAGGCCAAGCTGTCCGCGCTCGAATCGGTCGCCTACAGCAGCAACATCTACCCCGTCATCCGCAAAAACGCCTCGGACGCGATCTGGGGGATTCTGTTTTATCTCTTCCTGGCCATCCCGTTTGCGATTTTCGTTGAGAAACTCCTGATCGGCCACCCGGACATCCGCCACCAAATGGCCTACCAGGGACTGATCTTCGTGGTGTTCTTCCTCGCCCTGCGGTTGGTCCATCCCGCGTACGCCCTGGTGCAGAGTTCGTTCATGATCCTGCTCGGATTCATCACGTTTGCACTGGCAACCATGGTCAGCGGCTTTGTGATCGGAAAATTCTCCAAGAACATTGCCGACCTGACCAAGAAAATTCATCAGCGCGTCGAGGCCGTGGATGTCTCGCGCGGCGCCGCGGCGGCCACGGCCTTTTTGCTCGGCCTGAACAACCTCCGCAAACGCCCCGTGCGGACGGGGTTGACCGTGGCCACGCTGGTGCTGATTACGTTCGTCATGATCTGCTTCACCTCGGTCCGCAGCGATCTCGTCGAGGTCGAGTTCCCCGTCGGCAAGGCTCCTTATACCGGCCTGCTCGTGCGCGACCCCAGTCTTGCGAGCGTGAAAGAAGCGCTGGCACCGCTGCGGGAGCTGTACGGCGACAAGCACGTGCTTGCGCCCCGGGCGTGGGGTGGCAACTTCCTCTCGCAACCGGGTCTGACGCCCGAGCTGGCCCGCTACGAACTCATCCGTACGGTCGGCGAGAAAACGTTCGACGCAGCCGCCAACGCAATCCTCGGTCTCTCGGTCCACGAGCCCAAGGTGACGCCGATCCTGGACACCATGCTGGTTTCGAAACGGTGGTTCGAGAAGGACACCGAAACCTCCTGCCTGTTGCCGCGCATCCTTGCGGACGAACTGCATCTCGATGAGGCCGATGTGCGGGCGGGGACCGCCACGGTGAAAATCGGCGGCCGCGCCTACGCCGTTCTGGGCATCTTCGACGAGGCGAAGCTCGAGGCCATGCTCGACGTGGATGGACAGTCCTTGTTGCCGATTGATGTGCTCTCCGCCCGGCCACCCGGCCAGCAACAGTCCGCGCGGGCGTCCGCCGAGAGCGCCACCGCCATTCCCGAGAATGTGCCGCGTCTGGCAGGCCGGCAGGTCATCATCACACCGATCGAAGCCATGCCGGCAACGGAGCGGGTCGCCTCCATCGCGGTGTCGTTGCACGGACAGGATTACGCCGCGGCGCGCAAGACGATCACCGCGCACCTCGAACGCACGGGTCAGATGGCCTACTACGGTGTGGATGGGATCGCATTCTACGGCGGCAGGCTGCGGATGGGGTCGCTCCAGGGATTCGTGGACCTGCTGCTGCCGATCTTTCTGGCGGCGTTGACCGTGCTCAATACCATGCGCGGGAGCGTGTACGAGCGCCGCACCGAACTCTACGTTTTCAACGCCGTCGGCCTGTCGCCGACTCATATCCGGTGGCTGTTTATCGCCGAGGCCTCGGTGTATGCCGTCGTCGGCGTGGTCGGCGGTTATCTCGTCGCGCAGGCCGTCGGGACGGTGGTCAAGGCGTTCGGGCTCACGGCGGGACTTTCGATCAATTACTCGTCGCTCTCGTGCGTGGTGGTCAGCATCGTGATCATGGCGGTCGTGTTTATTTCGAGTCTGTTCCCGGCGCGCATGGCCGCCCGGCTCGCCGCACCGGCGGAGACGATGACGCGCGAACGCAGGAGCGCCACCGGCGACGTGATCGAGTTGGACCTGCCGTTCACGTTCAACCGGCGCGACCGCGTGGCGATCATTCCGTACTTCGTGGACTGGTTCGCCGATTACGGCGAGGGCAGCGCGGGCGACTTTTTCTGCTCGCCGCCGCAATGTGGTGTGCGCGAAGAGAAGCAGGGTTGCATCGCGCCGTTCGTGCAGACGACGACCTGGCTCAAGCCGTACGACCTGGGGGTGAGCCAACGCGTCGAGCTGGTTGTGCGGCACGATCCGAAGACCAATGACAACGTCGCGACGGTGGTCATGACGCGGCAGAGCGGCGACCGCGAATCGTGGGAGCGATGTTGCCATGCGTTCATCGGCCTGTTACGGAAGCGCTTTCTGACGTGGCGCGCGATCGCGACTGCGGACCGGGATTTGTTGCTGGAACGGGGAAGGAAACTGCTGGAGAAGGAGAAACAGACGGTGTTGGCAGAATGATTAGGGGCAAAATGATTTGGATCGGATTGCTGGGAAGGCGGATTGAACGCAGGGATGAGCCAATGTGGGAGGTGCCTCCGCGCGCCGACCGGCTTGGGCGTTCAATCGCGGTCGGCGCGCGGAGGCGCCTCCCACATTGGATTTCCGGCCGACTCATGCCGCTCCGAATTCGATTCCTTCACGCGCAGGTCACAATTTGCAGTCACCGTCTCAGTGACACCCCACTTCAGTGGGGTGGGCAGCAGGGCCGAGACAACACCAACCGCTTCAGCGGTTTTCACCCGGTGGCGCAAACCGCTGAAGCGGTTCGATACTCATTGTATGCGCTTGTCACCCCACTGAAGTGGGGTGTTAATGATGGTGGACGGTCCGTGCGTCCGAAAACGCGTGAGGTTTGCCCGTAATTATTTTGCCTCGAAATGAGCGACGAAAAAACAAACGCCCCCGAGCCGAAGAAGCCCGACTCGACGGTCATTGACAAAGAGCTGCAGGTCTATCGCGACCTGATCGAGACACCGAAGCAGTTCGAGGAAGGGTTTACCTGGATCTCCGTTGCGGGTGCGATCTTCTGCGGCGTGGTGATGTTCCCGGGCGCGATCTACCTCGGCCTGCTCTCGGGCATGGGCATGAACGCCGCGGCGACGTGGGTGACCGTCATCGTGTTCTCGGAACTGACCCGGCGCGCGCTCAAGGCGATGTCACAGCAAGAGATGGTGATCCTGCTCACGGTCGCGGGCGCGATGATCGGCGGGTCCGCGCTCATCCCGGGCGGGCCATTCGGCGGGTTGGTCTGGCGGCAATTCTTCGTCACTTCCGACGCCGTCAAGGACGCGGGCCTGTATGGTCAGTTCCCCGGGTGGTTCTCGCCGCCGCCGGATTCGGCGGCGATTACCGGACGGTCGTTCTTCCACTCGGACTGGGGGGTGCCGATTGCGTTTCTGTTGTTCGCCACCGTGATCGGGTTCATCAAACACTTCACACTCGGCTACGCGTTGTTCCGACTCACGTCCGACGTCGAGAAGCTGCCGTTTCCGTTCGCGCCCGTCGGCGCGCAGGGCATCATGGCACTGGCCGAGGGCGAGAGCGGTCAACGAACGTGGCGCTGGACGTTGTTCTCGATCGGGACGGTGCTCGGGCTGGTGTTCGGCGTAATCAGCATCGGCGTGCCCGTGATCACAAGCATCTTCCTGAGCAAGCCGATCCAGATTCTGCCGATCCCGTGGTTCGAACTGACGAAAGTGACGCAGGGAGTCTTACCGGCCACGCCGACGGGGATCATCCTCGAGCCGGGGTTGATCCTCGTGGGATTTGTCATCCCGTTCTGGGCGGTTGTCGGCTCGACGTTGTCAGTCGTGTTGACCTTCATTCTCAACCCGATCTTGCACAAAGTCGGCATCCTGACCTCATGGCAGCCCGGCATGGATACCATCAACACCTCCGTCGCCAACTCGGTGGATTTTTATTTCAGCGCCAACATCGGGATGGCGCTCGGGATCGCCGCCGTGAGCATCTATCAGACGCTCAAACAACTCCGCGTGTCGTTGCGTGAGATGCGCGAGAGGCGCAGGGCAAAACCCACGGAAAAGAAGTCCAGCAGCGATATCTGGGTCACCCCTCCCGGCCGTGGTGATTGGTCGCTGAAACTGTGCATCGTCGGCTATTTCTTTGCGGCGACAGTGCTGGTGGTGGTGTGCAAGATACTCGTGCCGCAGTTCTCGTTGTTCTTTCTCTGTTTGTTCGCGTTTGTCTATACGCCCCTGACGTCCTACCTCAACGCCCGCATCTCCGGCATCGCCGGACAATTCATTGAAATCCCGTTCGTCCGCGAGGCGTTCATTCTGATGTCGGGGGTCAAAGGCGTGCAAGCCTGGCTCGCGCCGATCCCGATCGAGAACTACGGTGGCGTCGCGCAGGACATGCGCACCCTCGAGCTGACCGGCACGAAGTTCACCAGCAAAATCAAGGCGTGGATCCTGACGACGCCGATGGTGTTCGTTCTCTCGTTCGTGTTCTGGAGTTTCCTGTGGCAGAACTCGCCCATCCCAAGCGACCTCTATCCTTACGCCCAGAAAATGTGGGACCTGTCGGCCAAGCAGACCATGATCATGTGGACGGCGACCACGGGCGAAGAAGGCACCGTGACGTTGTTCGAGAAGTCGTTTCATCCGTCGTTCATCGGCGCGGGCTTCCTGTTCTCGGTAATCAGCTTCGCGGCGCTCTCGTTTTTTCAGTTGCCCACGATGCTCGTGTACGGACTGGCGCGCGGGTTGGGCTCGATCCCTCACGGACTGATCTTGGAATTGGTCGGGGCCATGATCGCGCGGTATTATTTTGAGAAGAAGTACGGCAAGAAACCGTTTCTGCAGGCCGCGCCGATCCTGTTGGCGGGCTACTACGTCGGCACCGGCCTCATCGGCATGGCCGGTGTGGCGATTCGGCTCATCTACTCGGCGATCTCGAGCAGTCCGTTGTAACCATGGCCACTCCGAACATCCATGCCGCCGATCGCGGCGCCCAGGAACAGGTCATCCTGCCGGTGAGCATCGCGTTCGGCATCTGCGTGCGCGGCATCAAAACGCGACTCGGACGCTCGATGGTGACTCTGTTCGGCGTGGGACTCGGCATTGCGTTCCTCATGTCCGTCGTCGCGGGCTTCCACGTCAAACAGGTGATGAGCGAGGAAGCGGCCATCACGCGCGAAGTGGATCAGCGCATTGCCGTGTTGCGAAGCGAGGTCGGGCGGCTGCAAGGAAAACGATTCGCGCTGATCGGCAAAGCCACCGGCATAGACGCCGCCTTCGTCGAGGCGTTGCAGAAGGACGGGGCGATTGTGCAGGAGTTGAAGACCGATGGAGTGGTCGCCGGCTTGTTGCTTGGTGATTACGGGGCCTCGCTCACCTCGTCTGTAACCTCCTCGCTGGCCGGAATCCGCCTCTACGACTTCCAATCTTCCAGTCTTCCAACCATCCACGCTTCCCTCCCGGTCCGTCATCTCGGCATCGAACTGCGCCCCGACGAGATCGCGCGCGCGAAGGAACTCGAGCAGCAAGCCCAATATCGCACCTACTGGATCGTCGGGGTCTCACTGCTGATCACCGTGATCGGCATTGCCAACGCCATGCTGATGTCGGTAACCGAACGCATCCGCGAGATCGGTACGATGAAATGCCTCGGCGCTCTTTCCAGTTTCGTCGTAAAGCTGTTTTTGATCGAGAGTTCGCTGACCGGATTTGCCGGCGCGGTCCTCGGCAGCGTGGGCGGAGCGTTGTTTTCGTTGTTGGCGTACTCGTACTCGTTTGGCCTGACGAATGTCTGGACCTCCGTCAGTTACCCGGCGCTCCTCGCGTACGGAGCCGCGTGTGTCGCCGTCGGCGTCGTGCTCGCCGTCATTGCCGGCATCTATCCCGCGCGTGTGGCCGCGAAGATGATCCCCGCGGCAGCGCTTTCGTCGAACGTATGACCTCGAATCGCCTCCACGACCTCCTCTACGGTGCCGATGCCGCCGACACGCGCCGCCTCGTCGTCTCCGCGCGCGACGTGTGGCGCGTGTACCAGATGGGCACCGAGGAAACCAAGGCACTTCAGGGCGCGAGCCTCGACATCTTCGCGGGCGAATATCTCTCGATCATGGGGCCATCGGGCAGCGGCAAGAGCACGTTCTTCAACATGATCGGCGGACTCGACAAACCCAGCTCGGGCAAAGTCTTCATTGACGAGGTGGACATCGCCCAACTCGACGCCTACGAACTGGCCTGGCTGCGGTGCCGCAAAGTCGGTTACATTTTCCAGACGTTCAATCTCATCCCGGTCATGACCTGCCTCGAGAATGTCACGCTCCCGATGATCTTCGCGGGGCTGACCTTCGACGACGCCCTCGACAAGGGAGTCGAGTTGCTGAAACTGGTCGGCCTGGGCGAGCGCTTGAAGCACAAGCCGACGCAATTGTCGGGAGGGCAGCAGCAGCGCGTCGCCTGTGCCCGCGCGCTGGCCAACGACCCCGCGATCATCCTCGCTGACGAACCGACCGGCAACCTCGACATGAAAACCGGCGAGGAGATCATCAACCTGTTGCACGAATTGAAGGAAAAGCGCGGCGTCACGATCGTCAGCGCCACGCACGACATGAAGATGCTCTCTGTGTCCGACCGGGTGGTGTGGATTCGCGACGGCAAGATCGAGCGCGTCGCCGAACGCAAGGATCTCAACATCAAAGTGGGAGAAGTTCACTAACGATGAAATCCGAAATCCGAAATCCGAAATCCGAAACATGCACGAAATTCAAAATTCGAATCGCAGAAATAGCCGGTAAGTGCATCGCGCTGACGTTCTGTTCTTGTCATTGCTTCTTGCTGGATTCGGATTTGTTTCGGATTTCGGATTTCGGATTTCGGATTTTCCGCCCATGAGCACCCGACCCGACACCATCATCAGCGTCCGCGGCGTGAAACGCATCTATCGCCTTGAAGGCGAGGAGGTGCAGGCGTTGCGCGGCGTGGACCTCGACATCTACCGGGGCGAATACCTCTCCATCATGGGCCCGTCCGGCAGCGGCAAGAGCACGCTGTTCAACATGGTCGGCGGACTCGATCAGCCCAGCGCGGGGCAGGTGTTTCTCGACAGCGAAGACATCTCGCAGCTTGGCGAACGCAAGCTCGCCTGGCTGCGCTGCAACCGGATCGGGTACATCTTCCAGAGTTTCAATCTGATGCCGACCTTGACCGCGCTGGAGAACGTGAGCCTGCCGTTGATCTTCGCGGGCGTACAACTGGCCGAGGCCGTCCGCAAGGCCACCAAGGTGCTCGAACGCGTGGGTCTCGGAAATCGCTTGCACCACAAGCCGCTCGAACTCTCCGGCGGCCAACAGCAGCGCGTGGCCTGCGCCCGCGCGCTCGCCAACAATCCCGCTGTCATCCTCGCCGACGAACCGACCGGCAACCTCGATCTCAAGACCGGCGAGGAGATTTTGAAGTTGTTGAAAGAGTTACAGCGTGAAAGCGGCGCCACCATCATCTGCGCCACGCACGACACCAAGATGCTCGCCGCGTCCGACCGGGTGGTGTGGATCCGGGATGGCCGGGTCGAGCGCATCGCCAACCGGGAAGAGTTGCAAATCCAGATCGGCAGTATGGATGGAAAGACGGTGGCGTAGGAAAAACTCGGCAGCTCCGTGACAGCGACGGGCGCGACAAATTGCACGGGGCGGCGAGATGGAGTAGGCCCTGAAATTAGCTCAACCGCGTGCTGCTTACCCGCTAGCCCGGATCTTTCACAATCAGGCCGCACGTTGTCTCCGAATTCTCATTCACACCCCACTGAACTGGGGTGTGAATGAGAGCGCACGGTCTGAGCGCACGAGAACTTGTGAAATATCCAGGCTAGTGCCTTTAGGTTTACCTGACATTAACGCCAGGGCAAACCGCCTCTTTTGCTCAAGGGGCATGTCCTCGAGGCGCTGATCAACCGGCTTCTCATCCGTATGAGCCCACACTTCTAGCAACACATGATCGGCGCGTCTTTCATCACGCACTTTCAGATTGTACCAACCCCACCGGCCAGCTTTGAGTGGGTTCACATTATCGTAACAGAGCAACCATCTGGGTGTGCCGAATGCGTTGGTGAGTACCAACTGCCCCAGAATTGTTTGCTCATCCGTGAAGTCAGTCCAGTTTCCACCCATCGCATGGCCGGGTTTTATGATTGCCAAGAACTCCGGCGTGCAATCGTTCTTGAGATATAGCCGTTCGAATGCAGCGACAGCCTCCTGGCATATGTACAACAAGCTAAACCGACACTTTGTGCGCTCTTTGGGCTCAAAAACAAACCAGATTGCAAAGGGGCTGAAGGTTTGTTCCTGAAGGATGCTTTCCCTCAAGTGCTGGTTGTCGTCCGCATGGTTTGGAACTGTTGCCAGTGGCCACCAATTACCGGCCCGAAGCTGCTTGGTCACTTCGCGGCAACCAACGAGATTATGAGTCGGCGCAAACGCTTGAGGAATTTTACTCCGCGCCTGTTGCCTCTTCGATCCGTAGTCAACGGACACAAAACAATCTAAGTCCCCCGGCAGATCTAATTATCGGGTGTATTGAGTAGCGTTGTGAATGACCGGGTGTGGGTCTGCGGTTTCTAAACTGGGCATTCAGCCGGCGGTCAGCGCGGGGTGCCGGCTGTTGCGTAAACGTGCCAAATGCAGGCGCTCGATTAGGGCGTTGTCCCGAAAGGCGCAGGTCACAAATATCAAAGAGGGGAGAGGTCTGTCTTTATGCCATCGAAAAATCAGATTCGCAAAGGCTTCCGGTACGGGAAGGGCACCGGCCACTACGAGTACCTGCGCGGGATGCAACAGGCCGGCTGCGAAAAAAGCCTGCTCGCCTCGCTGCACGCCAACTTTGACAACGGCGGGTGCAACCTCAGCACCGGGTACGTCGGCTACGTCCGCCTGAAGGACGGCAAGGCCGAAAGCCAGGTCGCCGCGCAGTTGGTTCGGCGTGTCGCCGGCCGTTTCCGTCCGCGTTGCCATCGCAAGCATCGCTCCCGGATTATCCATATTTAGGCAAGATCGCGGACCGGGCTATGTGCTTGGGCGGCCAAGACCGAGCCAACCCCGCGCGCCACTGTAACTCTTTAGGGACTCGTGCGTGGCCATTCACAATCGCCCGGTGGGCTTGACGTGATTGACTCGCTGGAAGGCGCGGCGGAAGGTCGGTTCGCTGGGCACGTCGAGCCGGCCCGGA